>DASRRA010000210.1:0-5742 GCA_035696085.1 Bacteroidia bacterium
TTCCACTTTATTAAGAGCTTCGCGGATAGTAAAATCAGTGGTACGTTCAGAATGGTAGAGCGTTAGACTTTTGACCAACAGATCGAAAAGGTAAATTTTGGCAACTGGAAACTGGCTGATGGCGTTTTGTTTTGAAAAAAGCGTTTTCAGTTTATGTTCATCATACGCTTTTTGTTTTTCCATTGCTTTGAATAACAGCAGGTATTTTTTATTTCCTTTATGCAAACCGGACGACAATGTAAAGTATCTTTTTTCACTTTTACTCATCACTTTAATAAGTCGAAAGAGGTCATCAGTGGGCATCATAGGCAAAATTTGTTACAACAATTAAAAACATCAAAGGATGTGGAATCTATTAAAGTTATAATAAAATGCACTGAAATACAACAAAACTTAAGTAAGGAAACCAAAAAGAGGAAGAATTAGTTAGGTTTAGATCATTACTTTTAATCCAATTTTAAAAAAGCAGGAAATGAGGTTAACAGTCAAAAAATTAAATTTTGTCTATCTTTAAAACATGGAAAACACATCCATCATAAAACGGGTAAAGCTTGTGCAAGTGATTGTTGAAACGGAAGATGCACGTACCTTTATTCTTAAACCATTGGATGGTTGGTTGGCTACTTATAAACCCGGACAGTTTATCACCTTTATTTTTAATACACCCTTCGGTGAAAAACGGCGTTCGTTTTCAATTACCTCTTCACCGGCATTGACTGAGCCTTTAAGTATCACTGTAAAAAAAGTAGATAATGGAGAATTTTCCAGGCCACTCGTTTATTTTGCAAAGCCGGGTGACATCTTCTATACGTCCGGTATCAGTGGTATGTTTACACTGCCGGAGCAGAATTGGCCGGAATGCTTTTGCTTTTTAGCAGCAGGTAGTGGCGTCACACCCTGTTATGCATTGATCAAAACAATATTGGCAACAAGCATTAAACAAGTGGTCTTGTTTTACAGCAATCGTACAACTGCTGATGCCATCTTTTATAAACAACTGGTTCAGTTGCAGGAACACTATCCGGACCGTTTTCGCATTCACTTTTTTTTCAGTGATCATAAAGATCTTCAACATCGGCGACTTAGCAAATGGTTACTGGATCAGTTAATGGATAAATATGTACCAGATAAAAAATCGGCCTTGTATTATCTTTGCGGTCCGTACGAGTATATGCAAACCGTAAACATTGTACTGCTTAATCATGTAAACCGTAATCAAATCCGGAAAGAAAGTTTCAGCTCATTGCCTCGCACGCAACTTCCACAACCGCCGGATAAGCTAGCGCATGCTGTTACAATTCACATTGGGCAAAACACATATAATGTGCAGGTACAGTATCCGGATTCCATTTTAAAAACAGCTAAAGTCAATCACATTCAATTACCATATAGCTGTGAGGCCGGCCGCTGCAGTAGTTGTGCAGCTACTTGCTTACGTGGAACGATTTGGATGGCCTATAACGAAGTACTTACAGATGAAGAAGTAAAGAAAGGTAGAGTGTTAACTTGTCAGGGTTTCCCGGTAGGTGGCGATGCAGAAATTATTTTTTAAAGAACCTACCCAGTGCACGAACACCTTTTAGGATGAGTTTGGCTTTTCCGCCAATTGCAAGATCGGCTGCTTTTTCTATGGCATTAGAAAGTAAAAAACCTTTCACGGAATGTTTTTTATTAAATACTTTGTTGATGAAAAAGCTTCTTCCCATAGTTAGTGCAGATTGGAGAAAATTCTTCTTATCTGCAGGTTCGTCTTTACCACCGAATGCTTCTCTTATAATTTCTCCAGGTTGCAGGGAATAATACAATTCTTTCAACTTATGTTTAACATCTTCTTCCTGCTCAGCTCTGGATGCATTCAGTTGCATGATAGTATACATCAGTTGCGTATGATTCTGTATGTGATCATATTTAGTGTTCATTGACATAATTTAATTATAAAGTTATTCAAATTGCAGAAAGTGCTAAAGGCACTTTCTGCAATAAGCCAATGTTTAATAGGTTCCGGTTGAAAATTGATCACCTTTATTTTTCGCTTTGTTTTTATACTCTCCGATTTTTTCTTCGGCATATTCAGATGCACCATTAGCTTCTTGTTTAAATTTATCAGTAGCATCTTTTACCTTCTTTTTGATATCATCTGTGAAGTCTTTTGCCCCATCGGATATTTTTTTTCTCGTTTCACTACCTTTATCTGGTGCAAATAGAATTCCTAATGTTGCGCCAACAGCTGCGCCTAGTAACAGCGCTCCTATAATATTTCCTGTGTTTTTCATGTTTTTTAAAGTTTTTTAAAGAATTAATAATACTGAAATAGATTATAAAATCGTGCCATCAGAAAAAGTTGCTACGAGCCTGGGAGGATTTCTGTAATTTTACGAGTATAAACTATAAATTTATGTTATGGCGAAAAGTAAATTATTAAGAATGGACAACATCGGTATTGTCGTGGCATCCTTGGATACTGTCATTCCTTTTTTTACCGAACTAGGTTTAAAGCTGGAAGGAAGAGCAATGGTGGAAGGAGCATGGGCGGGACGCGTTACCGGTTTGGGTGACCAACACGTTGAGATTGCGATGATGGTAACACCCGATGGACACAGCCGGCTGGAATTGTCTCAGTTTATTGCTCCTGCCGTAATTGCTGATCATCGAACAGCTCCAGTAAATGCTCTAGGCTACCTGCGGGCTATGTTTACCGTGCAGGATCTGGATGAGTTGTTGGGTCGCCTTCAAAAACTAGGGGCTAAGCTTGTTGGTGAAGTAGTTAACTATGAGAATATATACAAGCTCTGTTATGTGAGAGGCCCTGAGGGACTATTGATAGGATTGGCGGAGGAGCTACGCAAGAATTAGATTATTTCTTTTTCCAATAGGCATGAAGGAAACCCTGATTACCAAATATTGGATCGCGTTTAGGAATAGGTATTTTTTTTATCCGATCGTACGCATCTTTATATTCATCCTGTTTTCCAAGACAGGTATCGTAGTCCTTCGCTTGCGGATAGCCGCCAACGCACATGAAATTATCCGTTTTTTTTGTACAGCGATGTCCCACACCCGCAGGTAACAGAATTGTATCTCCCCGTTCCACCTTTACACGTTTTCCTTTTGGACCGCCTAATACAAGATTGGCTGTTCCGCTGCAAATAATCATACATTCATGAGTGTTGCTGTGGTAATGATGAAAATCATAAATTCCATTTCTCCACGTATTTCCCCAGTCATTACTTAAAAATAACTTCTGTGCAATGGAGGCGGCACTATTTTTTAATTTGGGTAATTCCACGGCATTTCGATAAATAAGAACTGGTAAGACATTATTTGGAAAATATCCGTTGCGTTTCAAGATAAAACTGCTAATGTGGGGATTTGTGTGTGTTCGTTTCATGGGCTAAAATACACCATTATCGTGCTAAAATAGACAGATGTCGCCCTAGAACAGCACAGGGATGTCCGTATGAATGGTAACTAATTTTCCGTCAATAACGTATGCTATTTATACGTTTTATCATGAAAAAAACAGAATCACTACATTTCGTTTTTTTAATTACTTCCTTTCTTTTGTTCAATGCATTTGCCATTGCACAAACCCGTAGAATAGATAGCCTTAAACAATTTCTTCAAACGTATACGAAACAAGATACCATAAGGGCCAATGCACTTGTGGACCTTAGCAGGGCTTACCTTATCGAATTAAACGATAAAGAAAAAATGGGACGGTTGGCAGAACAATTACTTGAACTTTCGGCCAAACTGGATTACAAAAGAGGAATGGGTTGCGCTTATTTAAGCATGGGCACTGTTAATTTAGGGAAGAGCAATTTTGAAGATGCATTGCGATATTACTACAAAGCGGAGAAATTATTAAAACAAGCCAATGATAAAAAACTTCTTGGATCCTGCTATAATAATATCGGCAATACGAAAAGTATTCAGGGAAAATTCCAGGAAGCACTTGAAAACTGCTTAAAAGGAGCCCGCTATAAATTTGAGGCCAATGACAAACAAGGCCTCGCCAGTTCCTACAACAATGTGGCGCTAAATTATACCAACCTTGGCAATTATCAAAAATCATTGGAATACCATTTTAAATCCCTGCGCATCAAAGAGGAGATCAATGATAAATTTGGTATTTCTGTATCTTTTTTAAATATCGGCAATGTATTTAACGAGCAAGGAAAATTTGCAGAAGCAAAAACGTATTTTTTTAAAGCTTTGCCTATTAAAACGGAATTGGGCGATAAGGAAGGAGAGTCCATGATTTATAATAATCTTGCAAACACCTATACAGAAGAAAAGAAATATTTGGAAGCCCTGACCTACCATTTAAAAGGATTGAAATTAAAAGAAGAGATAGGAGATAAAGCAGGTATTGCCATGTCATATGTAAATATTGGAAATAACTATGTAAACCAGGGCAAAGCAGATGAAGCATTGAAATACCTGTTGAAATCGGTTGAATTGAGTACAGAGCTTTCAGATCAGCGCGCCATCATAGAAGGGTCTACTGCAACGGGGATGGCTTATGAACAAAAAAAGGATTATCAAAAGGCGCTCATGTATTATAAAAAGGCGCTTGAATTTTCGAAACAATCGGGTTATAAGCTGGGGATTCGCAACGCTTATTCTACACTGGCTTCCGTATATGAGAAATTAAACAATTATAAAGAGGCGCTGGTTTATAATAAACTGTGGACAGGCGTAAAAGATACCCTGCTGAATGAAGAAAGTATGAAACAAGCAGCAGAGCTTAATACCAGATATGAAACAGATAAAAAGGAAAGTGAAATACAATTACTCACAAAAGATCAGCAATTAAAAGATAAATCCTTAAAAGAACAACGATTGGTGCGTATTGGCTTAATCATCGGACTGGGGCTTTTTCTTGCACTTTCATTTTTATTGTTTAATCGCTACCGCTATAAACAAAAAGCAAATCTTATTTTACAAAAACAAAAAGAGGAAATTCATCAGAAGAATACGCTCATTACGGATAGTATTGATTACGCCAAAACGATACAGGAGGCTATTCTTCCGGATGATGAAAAACTAACCACATTTCTACCGGAACATTTTATATTGTATAAACCGAAGGCAATTGTAAGCGGTGATTTTTACTGGATAGGAAAAAAAGGAAAAAACGTTATTTGTGCTGTAGCGGATTGTACGGGACATGGTGTTCCGGGAGCATTCATGTCATTGCTCGGACATAATATTTTGGAGAACGTGATTCAGCGAAATACCTCTATACATCCGGGAGCTATCCTAACCACACTTAACCAGGAAATAGTCGCGCGCTTTTCAAAAGGAAAGGAGCTCCAAACGGTGAAGCATGGGATGGATATCGCAATTATCAGTATGGATGAAACATATCGCCAATTAAATTACGCAGGTGCACGTAACTCCTTATATATTGTAAGAGAAAAAAAGCTTATTGAGCTAAAAGCAGATAAAATGTCAACCGGTATTGTTGCCAATGATCACAGCGATGTGAACTACCGCAACAATGAACACGATTTGCAAAAAGGAGATATGTTGTATATGTTCTCCGATGGTTTTCCCGATCAAAAGGGAGGACCGGATAAAAAGAAATTCTTTTATCAACCGTTTAAAGACCTGCTCTGTGAAATAAGTGTCCTAACTATAGCAGAACAACACCAAAAACTGGATGAAGCCATTAACAACTGGATTGACTGTAATGAGCAAATTGACGATATTCTGGTAATGGGCATTCGTATACCT
>DASRRA010000211.1:0-1841 GCA_035696085.1 Bacteroidia bacterium
ATAGTCCGCATTTGCTTTTCCCTGCGGGCTGCCCACATGATGCGGATGCGAAGTAAGGAATTGCATCCATGTATCCAGGTTCTTTGCATTCAGTTGCGCATCGTATTGTTTTTCCCAATCCAATTGCGATTTTGCATTGGCATCATTAAAGCCCATGATCTTTTGTGCATTGATAATTGAAGCTGATAACAGCAGTACTAAAACAAAATAAAGTCTTCTCATGATTGTGTTTGATTTTTATGTAGTCGGCTAATTTACTACTATTAAGCATTCGTTGCGTCGCACACTTGTACAGTATCAATTCTATTCGACAACCTTTGGAAGAAGTTGTGTAAATTAGAGATTTACCTGCCAGGTTATTTCAACATATGGTTAAACTCATTTTAAAGATATTCACTCTCACCTTTATTATACCATCTTGTTCTGGTTTGCTTGGCGATCAAAATACGACCTTAATTAAATATTCGTCGAACAGCGATAAAACCAAGAAAGCAGTTTTGCTACAGAACGATGGCAATGCGACAGTGGATTTATCCTTACAAGTGTCTATTCTTGATTACAATTATAAGCTTTCAGGTAAAGAAATAGGAAACACTTTTACAGTTGACAGAAATCATACTGCAGCGGTGCTTGATTCGACATCAATCAAATTTAACTGGGTTAGTAACGATACCTTGCAAATTGATTATGACAAAAATCTTAGAACATTTATTCAAGAGAAAAAAGTTAAAGGTGTTACAATTATTTACATTGAGAGATAATTTAGTTTTCATGCCGCTGGTGTTCAAATTTTTACTGTAATTTAAGTTTAGAAACAGGGCAAAAATAATAATAAGTTTTACGTATGGACGAAGACCTACAACAATTAAACAAAGGCCAGCTTATAGAAGAAATAAAAAAACTAAGAGCTGGCATTCGTGAACACAGAGATAGCACTGGTCAGGATCTATGCTGGCATCATCCAAAACTCTGGTCACTTCTTCCTGAAAAAATAGATCCGAAAATTTCTGTACCCGATTGGCCCGAATTTATGAAAGGGTGCATCCGGTATCGGCTGTCTCTTGAAGAACAAAAAAAATGATTTCACTTACCATTTCAAATAAGAGGAGAATTCTAGAAATATCAGTAGTCATTTTAACTAGATGTTGCGTAAATTAGAGTTAGACGGAGCTAATCTGCAATTTTTAAAATTGAATAACATGGACCCGGAAGCTTTACTTTTAAAATTGAAGAATGCTTTTAACACCCATGATATGAAATCTCTCCTTGAGTGTTTTGACGAAAACTATTACAGTGAACAGCCGGTCCATCCTGATCGCACTTTCCTGGGACAGGAACAAGTTAAGAAAAATTGGGCCTCAAATTTTGAAGAAATGTCTGACTTTTCTGCTCAATTATTAAGACACAGCATAAGCAATAACTCCATATGGTCCGAATGGGAATGGCAAGGAACAAGACAAGATAAAAGCAGGTTACTTATGCGGGGAGTGATTATTATGATTATTGAGAATGGCAAAATAAAACGGGGAAGGTTGTATATAGAACCTGTTGAAGTGAGCGGAAAGGGTATAGACGCTGCAATCGAAGAAGTAATGCATGGTAAAAAGATTGATTAAATCAGAAGCTCAAAAAAATATTTTATTTCAACTTCTTCCTCGGCAAGCCTCGCAATGACAAAGACCCTGCGGGTCAGAAAAATACATTTAACTCCTGAGTCTTCGTCATTGCGAGGCCGTCTTTTACAGAATGGATCATTCTAATACCTGCAGGCCGAAGCAATCCAAAATGTTACACAATTTTATAGTCATAAGAATTTCACCTACCTTAAGCATGTAAACATT
>DASRRA010000212.1:0-7626 GCA_035696085.1 Bacteroidia bacterium
GCTGCATTTTTAATCACATGCGTTTGATTACCCGAAGCCGTATACGTATTCCCATACCAGGTAAAGCTGTTGCAAGCTGTTGCGGGAGTATCACTAATTGTGCTGTGGTTAATTGTTAAATGCAAAGTAATTGTTGAATCACAACTCGCTGCGTTTTTAATCACATGCGTTTGATTACCCGAAGCCGTATACGTGTTTCCATACCAGGTAAAACTATTGCAAGCTGTTGCTGTAGTATCACTAGTTGTGCTGTAATTAATTGTTAAATGCAAAGTAATTGTTGAATCACAATCCGCTGCGTTTTTAATCACATGCGTTTGATTACCCGAAGCCGTATATGTATTTCCATACCAGGTAAAATTATTGCAAGCTATTGCAGTGGTATCGCTGCTGGTTGATTGGTTGATCGTTAAATGAAGTGTGATCGTTGAATCACAACCCGCTGCATTTTTAATCACACGCGTTTGATTACCCGAAGACGTGTACACATTTCCATACCAGGTAAAACTATTGCAAGCTATTGCAGTGGTATCGCCGCTGGTTGAATGGTTGATCGTTAAATGAAGTGTGATCGTTGAATCACAACCCGCTGCATTTTTAACTACATGCGTCTGATTACCCGAAGCCGTATACGTGTTTCCATACCAGGTAAAGCTGTTACAAGCTATTGCGGTAGTATCACTAGTTGTGCTGTTGTTAATGGTTAAATGCAATGTAATCGTTGAATCACAACCAACTGTATTTTTAATCACATGCGTTTGATTACCCGAAGCGGTATAAGCATTTCCATACCAGGTAAAGCTGTTACAAGCTGTTGCGGTGGTATCACTAGTTGTGCTGTGATTAATTGTTAAATGCAAAGTGATGATCGAATCGCAATTGGAAGTATTCGGAATTATTCGGGTTGGGTTTCCGGATGTTGTGTACGTATTGCTATACCAAGTAAAGGTATCACACGCTGTAGCAGTTGTATCACTGGTCGTAGCATCGCATAGCATATTAAAACTTAATAACCCATAGGATGCTCCCCCTCCTTCCTGCCAGGCATAGGTAATTTTACTGGTTTCATCTAAAACACCTGTCCAGATATTTGAATGTGAATCACAACAACCGGAGTGTTCAAATATACTTACACCATTCAAATACACTGTTAAACCATCATCATGTCCGGGAACATCCAACTGGTATCTGCCTTTCGGGAAACCTTTGCGTCTGTACTGAACGGAATGGTTATCCGATCCTACCGTTGCACCCTTGTAACCAGGTGCAGAAGAAGGTGTACCTCCATTATCCCAAGAATCCATAGAATTAAAATTCAAGCCGCCAACGGAATAATAACCTCTGTAAGTATCAAAATTATATCCATCAAAGGCATAAGCAATCCAGGCATTACTACCAAATGGATATTGTTCATCTGTTACCACATAATAATTTGATGGAACCTGTATGGATGGAGTTTCCCACATCGAATCAATGGAAATGGAAGTACACTCAAAATCCAGGTGATTACCAATTCTAGCACTGGTGTCCACATCTGCTGTTAACCAAAAATAATTTTTACCAGTTCCCATTTGCAAGGTATCAAAACGAAGCGTATCAATTACTGTTTCTGTTGCAATAAGACGAGCGTTTGCAAAGACAGGGCTGAGTCCGCCAAAGTATAAACGGTACAAGGTAATATCACTGATTGCTGTGGTACCAATGTTATTTAAGACCAATGCATCTACTTTAACAGGTGACAAATTACCATGTGTATACAAATTCACTCCCAATACAACATTGTCTTCACTTCCTTTCTTTACATTTGTTCCAATCGTATTGATTGCCTCCTGAAATGCGGAAGAAGAATCATAAATCATTTTCTCAGGTACATTAATAAATAAGGCATAATCCTCGAATTCTCCATATTGACTCACACAAGCTGAAGGCGGTGTATTCCCTGTTACAATACGCATCTTCAGGGTATCGGGACTCGTTAATGAATCCGGAACATAAATATTCCCTGAGAACACACCTGTTCTATCGTTATAATCTGCATATACTTGTTCTGAATTTTCGAAATCACGATTCTTATTCCAGTCCACCCAAATAACAATAAACTGATCATTGTTATGCTTTATTGAAAAGTGCACACTGTCTTTTGCATAGGTATTGGCACCAATTGTATGACTGTAATCGGTATAGCCATCATAGCCGGAAGTATGTTCAGCACCGTAATTAAACGACACACTGCTTATGCCGTAGTTACAACAATTCGCAACAACTGTAGGATGACAAGGAACAACTGTTCTTCTACCCAACGGATTTGGTGTTGAAGCAGCAACATCACCTGCACCACCATCCATACGTATCGTATCTATCCCCGCATCCAGGTGGTCATCAAAAGCAGCCGCGTCGCTGATGTCGTAGGTTAACCAGAAATAATTTTTTCCTGAGTATAATCGAACAGGTGCGTACGATAATCCTGTTAATGAATTTGCCTGTGCAATCACAACGGCATTGGCAAAAGTAGAATCTTTATCTCCTTGCACTAATTTATAGTTGCTCACATCCTTGCTGCTGTTGGAAGAGCCCAAGGTATTGAATGCAAAATCTGTAATGTTTAAAGGATTAAAATTACCATTGGTCTCCACAACAACCCTTAACATTATTTTATTTACATCACCTCTTATCACATCAGACGTATCGCTTTGTGTAATATAATTAGCAACATAGCTCATGTTAACAGATTTTTTTATTTTTAGTGTATAGTCTTCCCATTCCGTATGTTCTATTTGAAAGCATGGATCTGTCATTGGTTGACTTGCATAGCCGGTTCCCACTCTCATTCGCAGGCTATCCCCTTCAACCACCGAAACAGGAATAGTAAATGAACCTCTAAGATTATAATTGTAAACTCCGGAGTGAAACACTTGTTCATCGCTGCTGTTAAAAACGCCATCCTTGTTCCAATCTACCCAAATTGTTGATATCATGTAATCACGCGTTGTGATAGAAAAATTTACCGGTTCGTTTTTATATGTTTCTACCGCCAGGTTTCTATAATCGGAATATTGATTATCCGGGCTAGATGAATTATTTATATTATTACACGTAAAATTAGAAATGCCTGTAGCGCAGCAGTTGCCGTTGGTGTAAGGATGACAATAAAGTACAGGTTTGATCACCCGATAGCCGGAGGGAGACGTTATGTAAGGAACCTGTGGCCCATTGCTTAATGTTACCAGCATACATTGTGCATCTACTGTATCATTAACTGTAGCCAACGGCTGAATGTCGGCGGTTAAAAAGAAATAGCTATTACCATAAAGTAAGGGCATCGTTGCAAACGTCAGCGAGTCAATATTGGAAGCGCTTACCAGCTCTGTTGCTGATGAAAAATTAGGGCTGTTGCCTGCATACAAATGATACATTGAAATATCAGAATTTTTTGTTGTGCCCGTATTTGTTAAGTTGATGGCGTTTAACATGATTGCCAGGGAATCGCCGGTTGACGTTATCTCAACTGTTATGATTGGGTTATTCAACGTTCCCGCATTAATTGTATCCAGGCTGGCTTGTATCGTTGTAATACCTGTAATAGACATTGGAGAGGCTGCAGGTAATCCCAGTGTATAATAGCCTTTGCTTAATGTAGCTACATCAATGTTGCTAAAGGTGATGCTGTCACCTGCAATTGTCGGGCTTGCATTGATCACGGTATAGTCACCAGACGGTAGTGCACGATAAAGTAATTGATAGGTATTGCCTGCAGGCATACCCAGGTATCCTGACTCTTTCATTGAAAATCCCAGATCGATGAAACCACCATTGGAACTTGCATCCGTAATATCGATGTACCAGTCGCGTGCAAATCGTCTTACAACACCAGCGGGTAAATCAGTATATGTTGCAACCGAATTATCATCTAGGTGGTATCCTGTAAGAATATAATCACTGCTGTCCTGTAAAAAGGAATGATCACTTATGATCAACCCACCTGAATTTGAAACCGTATTCTTATCAGCACCTTCCATCCCTATACCTGAAACACCATTGATATAGGCAGTGGCGGAGGGCTGCGTATACTTGTCATTGGCAATAGGCAGATCGTATTTAGCATTCAGATAATTTTCAACAAGGATACGCTGAACCGGATTCAACACCGTTGAAAATACGATCAACTCAGAAATTTTTCCATCGGAAAGCTCATTATACTCCAGCCATCCTCCTAAACGCAATCCTGATGGAGCCGTAACACCATTGCTATTACTCACTATTAAATTTCCGTTTTTATAAAACGATGAAATGGAACCATCGCTTGTGCCTGTATATATAGCCGGTTCGCCGCTTGCACCCTGACCCGGGTAATTGACCCAGCCTTCTGCATACCATACATCTTCCAATCCGCTCCAGTAACCAAATAGCCAGTTGTTGGCAGCAGACGAGATCAGGCGGTTACGATTTCCTCCATCTTGTTTGGCTACGGAAAAAATGGTGTAGGGATTTGATACGGTTCCATCCACATAATAGGTGCGGCTGGATCCATCAAATTTAACAGCTGGCTGTCCGTTTATTTCATTTGTTTTTAGCTGAGCACCTGTTCCGCGGGCACTGTGATTGTAGCCGCTTTTATCAGGCCAGGTCGTAATGTTTGCACCTTTAACTGCAGAAGCATCTAACCAGTGCGTTAATATACTTGTACCATCTTTGCTTCCAATTCCGCCAGGACCGTTTTGCGCACAGAGGCTGCAACCAATTAAGAAATTTAATACGATCGAATTAATTTTTTTGTAATTAGTTGTCATATTCGTTTAGTTTTTAAGGTGAAAACGTATGCGTTATGAAAAGGCGTAATCCATAAGAAGCTAAAGGATGCATCGGTGTTAAAAGAGTCATTCCACCAACATGGAAGTCGTATACGCAAAAATGGTTTGAAAGGTTGAAAGAAAAAAATAAACAGGATTCTGGTTTTTAGCACCTGATTATTTTGTTTTGCAATTATTAATATTGAATTAATTTCTCCAAAGGTGATTCAACTATTCAGTGTTTGTATGGACAAAGTAAGGTAGCAAGTCGACACCGGATAGGAAGTTGATATTCAACTGCTTAATAACGATTTAATTATTTTTTCAAATCAATATCCGCTTCCGTCAGAAGGTTATGCTTAATCAGGAGGCGAAGATCAGCTTTTCTAATAAAAGCAGCATAAAACAAAAAGCCGGACAAAGTATGGTTTATTACGACATTCAAAAATAAATTTAAGTTGTCCGGTCTAGTAGCCGCAAGTGGCGTAGACATTAATGAAATCGTAGAAGATACGAAGGCGTTGTCACGGCTTTGGAGTTGTATGAAGGATTGTTTAAAAAGAATCGTTCGGTAGATTCATCTGTTGAAATGGTAAGTTATTAATTTTTGGTTGGTCAAGTAGATGTGAAAGGGTAAAAATGAGCTAGGCTTATTCATTCACTAATTAAAATTTGAAACTAGCATTCGAGAGGAATCTGAGCTTTTCGGAATTTCCGAACAGCTCCATAAGAATGACCGTTTAAACGGTTACTTTTGTAAAAGCATACTACTGATTTAGTTTTAAAAATGGAAAAAGTCAAAACAATAATAATATATTTTGCATTATTCCTATTCGGTTTGACAATCGCTATTATTTCAGAAGATCATTTTCATCGGTTGGTAAGATACTTATACGAAGTGCTGACTAAAAATAAAATAAATTTTCATATTCAAAAATTAGAGCTTTATTTCTTTAGCTTGCCTTTCGTAATATCAGTAGGACTATACTCCATGATTTTATTCTATTTGTTAAGGAAACAAAGTAGTAATCAAAGAAACGTAAATTTCATTTTAACGTTAATTCTTCTAAGTTCAAGCATACCGTTGATTTGTTACATTGATGCCAATATAAAGCTAATAGAATGTATAACTTGCAAAGATGGATTCAGAGAATTAAATTTTTCGGACATCAGTTACTCAACTATACTTATTTTATCACTATTGACTTCACTCATACCCCCGGTTTGGACAATAGTTAATCGGCCACCACAATATGGAAAGACTTGAAATACCACCAACATTAAGAATTTCCAACTTATATGAAGTATCTAAAACCGAAAGCTTGGCCGCTGCAATTAAAGGGGCACAAAGCAAAAACAATCTTTTGGGAAATGGAAAAGATAAATCATTTGTAGGTTCTTAAATGGTATTTGCAAGGCATTTGATGGTAGAGCTTTTTATTAATATATAGTTTCATTAAATGGATTTTCCTTAAAAAATAAATATGTTCACAGAATCAAACTATTAATCCAAATATGTTGAAAATGTCGAATTCATTCAACATATAATATGGATATGTTGCCCGCAAAATAATTTTGAAGCAGCTTGTTTCGAAAATATAAATTGAAATGGACCAACCCAAAATCGCCTATACCCAAAATCCAATCCGGCGCCCTAGCCTCAGAGGGCATATATGTAAACGAACTGGTGGAAGATATGAGGACGTTGTCACGAGTTTGGGAGTTGTATGGAGGCTTGGTTTAAAGTATTGTTTTATACTTCGTCTGTTAAATGGTAAGTTCTTATAGATGCTGGAAGTGTTGAAGAATAATTTGTGAATGTGAACAGTTTTCAATTGAATGTTTTGAAAAACTGGAATTGTTCATTTTAAGAAACGTATTACGAGGGACCTAACGAATATTCTTCGGTAAGTCACATCAAATTTTGAATAAAACATTTGCTGTTTCCTTCATGTTGTACAAAAATATGATATTTTAAAAATGTTAATTTTTTATTGCGTAAATTTTACATTTATAGTGTCTATTAAAAGAGTTCCATCGGTTTTTAAGTACCGTGCAATTGTTGTTATGTTGCCAAGGACTTTATTTGTAGTAACCGTTTTTTTTGCAATTACAAAATTTGATAGCTCGTCATACTTTGAGTATGAAAACGAAGTTCCATTGAAATCGGGCTGAATACTATCTAACGTTGATGACTTAAAAGTTTCAAAATCAATTTTCAAATTATCTGAACAAAATTGATCATTATTGTTATTTTTAAATAAATAGGCTGAAACTTCAATATTATCAGATTTTCGTGGATTTATGGGTAATGAAATTAACTGCATTCTTACAGGTTCAGAAGGATAGATTTTGAATTTAAAAATTTGACTGATACTTTCCAAATTCAACGATAGCATTGCCGATTCGGCGGCTTTTCGCCCTGCGGAATAAAAAAAAGTTGCTTTGCCGCCCTGTAGGGTTAAATTTATTTGAGTGGACGTTGGATTTGAAGACAAATTGGATACTGAGGCTAAATTGCCCTCCGAAACGGAAACAGCCACTTGCTTTCCATCGTCGATATTTATATTTTCCAGAGTTTCAATTTCGATTTTATATATGATGCTTTTGTCAGCAATAAATTTTGCATTATCAAAATTTCCATTGTCAACGGTTAGACTAAACAATTGATTTGGTGATATATTTTTTGGGTCTTTAACACAGGAAGTCACTATTGTCAAAAACATAATAAATTTTATTTTTTTCATGTGTTTTATTGATTAAAGTGATGGGATATTTTGAGTTGCTGGAATATTCTTTTTAAAACTGTTAAATACGGCCGCAGAAAAAGATAAACTAA
>DASRRA010000213.1:0-5145 GCA_035696085.1 Bacteroidia bacterium
AAAGCTATTGGCCGATGCTGGTGAAAGACCCTTCCGGAGAGAAATCCATGGATGACTTTGCCTTAGCTATACATAATGTCCCTAAAATTGTTTTTTCAAAAATGCTAAAAAATGTGACGTGGGAAAATACAACGTTGGCTACAAAGAGTTTAAAAGAAGAAGTTTTAACGTTGCGTCAACAAGCGGGCAAGGATGTTTTTGTGGGTAGTCCAAGCTTAATTTCTGCTTTGCATAGCCTTCACCTAATAGATGAATACCAACTTTGTGTACATCCTGTTATTGTCGGAATGGGGTTACCGTTGTTTAAAAATGTTACGGAAAAGACGATACTTAAACTCATCAATACAAAAACGTTTAGCTCAGGTGGACTCATTCATTATTACGTGCGATCAAAATAATTTAAACCACCTATGTTAAATACAAAAAAACGAAGTCTTTGGATCATTGTTGGGATTACTGTGTTAAATGCAATCGGAATGACGATTGTTCTTCCACTCTTTCCTTTTCTATTGGAAAAATATGTTCCCGCCAAAAACGTTGCCCTCGTTATGAGTGCATTGGTATCCATATTTGCCGTGTGTACGTTTCTTGCCGCACCCATATTTGGAGCATTCAGTGACAGGTATGGTCGCAAATCTATTTTAATTATTAGTTTATTTGGCTCTGCGATCGGCTATTTCCTCCTTGGTATTGGTGGCGCATTGTGGGTACTTTTCGTGGGAAGAATAATTGACGGACTTACAGCAGGAAATCAAAGTGCATTGTTTGCATACATTACAGACAGTACGGAACCACATGAAAGAGGAAAATGGTTCGGATATATCGGTGGTGCTATCGGACTCGGATTTATGATTGGACCAACCATTGGTGGTTTGCTTGGATCAACTTCCATTACCTTACCCTTTTTTGTAACAGCGGGGATAACCCTCGTATCCATATTTTGCATCGCGCAATTGTTGCCGGAGTCTCTACCCTTGGAAAAACGCACGACACATATTACGTTGAAGAGTTTTAATACATTCTTTCATTTTAAAGAAGTGTTTTCTATGGCTGATGCCAGAGAATTACTTATTATGGGTGCATTCTTTTACATTGGTTTAAATATCTGGCAGTTCAATGCCAGCATTTTTTTCAAAGATGTTTTCATGTGGGGGCCTTCCTTTATTGGAGGCGTATTCGTATTGGTGGGTGTATGTGATATTTTATCACGGGTTATCTTGCTCCCCAGACTTCTTAAAAAGTATCGCGAAAAGACCGTAGGCATTGTTGGATTGTGGGGGCTTGCTATAGGGTTATGTTTTTTATTCCTGAGTTCCTATATTTCATCAGTCTATTTTATCATCCTGGCGGTGGCTTTCATTGTGCTCGGAGAAGGCTTATTCGACCCTTCTTATAATGCGCGCTTATCTGTATCTGTTGACGAAAGTAAGCAAGGATTATTACAAGGCACCAATCAAAGTTTACAAGCACTGTATCATGTGATTGTGCCTATTGGTGCCGCTGCCATCTATACCTATAGTCATGGTGCTGTTTTCGGCGTTGCTTCTTTATTGATGCTTGTTGGGCTTGTCTTATTTGTTCGGATAAAGAATAAATGATAAAGCTGAATAGTCATAAATGTTAAAATTAAACTAACAGATGCTAACTCAAAAGACCATCATTTTAGAAAGTACATTAAAGGTTTCCGAGATAATCTCCAGACTTGAAAATATTACTTCTCCTTCTTTAAGTCAAAATTTAAGTATCATAAAGTTTGAAGGGAAAATTGGTACTGACGAGTTTACGATCTTACCAACATACAATTATAATCACAGAGATCGAGTAAGGCCACAGATAACAGGCCATATTGTTGACGATTCTCAATCCCAAAAACGTAAAGTTCATTTGCAATTCTCGGTGTCCATTGGCTTAAAAATAGTATTGATCGCAGTTATTATTTTAAACCTGATTATATTTTTCCTAACCTACAGATGGCCAATTCTTGTAGCGGTTTTAGGATTTTTAGTCATTTTCTTTATATTGTACTTCCAACGAATTTCAGAATCTGTTGAAATTTTTAAGAAATTATTGCAATAAATGAGCTCACGCTATCATCGAACTCACCATTTGAAAGAAGTCGGAAATACACCTAAAAATGACGCAAGCTGCTTGCACCATAAATTAGGCAAGCATGTACTTTTACACTATAAACTTTAAAACATATAACTATGTCAACAAACAGTGTAAAATTTCACAGGGTGCTGAAAGCAACTCCTGAAAAAGTGTATCGTGCATTTACCGATAAAAATGCAATTGCATCCTGGCTACCACCCTATGGGTTTGTATGTGTCGTTCATGAAATGGATGTACGTGTAGGCGGTAGCTATAAAATGTCTTTTATTAATTTTTCTTCAGGAAACGGTCATTCTTTTGGAGGAAAATACCAGGAGCTAAAACCAAATGAATTCTTAAAGTACAGTGATAAATTTGATGATCCGAATTTGCCTGGAGAAATGACCACATCTATTTGGTTAAAGAAAACAATTGTTGGTACTGAAATTAATATTGAACAAACAGGAATCCCTGCTGCAATTCCAGCTGAAATGTGTTATTTGGGATGGCAGGAGTCGCTGGAAAAATTAACAAAATTGGTTGAGCCGGTTATTCCAGATGCTTAATGGATGACAATTAAATAACTTTAATAGAAAATGATATGAGAAAAATAACTGTTTTAAGCATGATCTCATTAGATGGAGTCATGCAAGCGCCAGGCGGACCCAAGGAAGATTCTTCCGGTGGATTCAAATACGGAGGTTGGACATCGTCCTACAGTGACGAAATGTTTAATAAGGTTATACAAAAAGAATTGAAGCCAGCAGAATATTTGTTGGGTAGAAAAACATTTGAGATTTGGGAATCGTATTGGCCTCAGCATGCGGACTTCTGGCCCGGAATCAGTAAAGGCACAAAATACGTTTTGTCCAAAACACGAAAAAAATCAGACTGGAAAAATTCTGTGTTTATTAAAAGTGTAGCAGATATTAAAAAGATTAAAAAAACGAAGGGTACCGACATTCATGTATGGGGCAGCAGCGAGCTTGTTCACCTGTTATTAAAAAATGACCTGGTGGACGAGTTACGCCTTAAGATTTATCCATTAACACTTGGCAAAGGCAAAAAGCTATTTGGCAAAGATGGTTTACCGGCCGCATTCAAATTAACCGAAAGCATTGTTACCTCGAAGGGAGTAATTATCGCCACGTACAAACGGAGTGGTAAAGTGAAGACAGGAAATGTGGAAGCTTAAGAGAAAGTTAATAACCTTTTAATAAACTACAGATATTTTTACAACCATAGCTATGCGTGTCCGTATAAATTTTAGAGAAAACCGCTAAATCTGGAGGTTATGGAAGAAGCTACAAAAACAATTCTCGTACTAGGAGCTTATGGACATGCTGGAAGTAAAATTGTAAATGGTTTGCTGGAAAAAACTTCATTTAAAATAGTTGCCACCGGGAGGAGACGAGATAAATTAGATGCACTAAAAAAATTGCATCCTTTGGAACGTCTTACTACGCAAGTGCTTGACACGAGTGACAAACAAGAACTTCGTCAATATGTGCAGAAAACAGATATGGTTATAAACGCTGTTGGGCCCTACTCAATGGGAGGATTTGACATTGCAAAAACGATTTTGGAAAACAAAATTCCATACATCGACTTAGCCAATGAACAATTCCATTTAAACAGTCTGCGGAAAATAGAAGATGAGATCCGGCATTCCGGAAACATGGTGTTTACTGGCGCCGGACAATCACCCGGGGTTTCCACATTAGTAATGATTCATCTTGCAAAGATGATGGACGAGGTAAACACAATTGAAATGTTTGGTGTGGTGGGTAGATTACCAACACCGGATCAAACACTGGGAAGCATTATGAGCGGTACGATTGAAGCAGGAATGGATTCTGTAACGTATATCAATGGAGAACATGTGCATGAAAAACTAGGCACATTTATAAAAGAAGAAACAGTTCCAAAACCATTTGGCACTATGAAAATGCTAAGTTTTCCGTTAAACGATTGCATTCTTGTTCCTGAAACCGTTAAATGCAAAACTGTACGGACGTTATTTGGCCTTCAGATGGAAATCCCTCCTATCATTTTTAAAATAATCGCCTTCCTTAAACCACACAAGAGAAAGTGGGCTTATCGTTTATTGCAGAAAATGATGAAAAAATCGGTGAAGGATAATTATTTAATGGGATTAAAAGAAGGATTTAATCCAGGAGGCTATATGAAATTAGTTGTGAATGGAAGCAAAAAAATAACCGGATTAATCAAAGTTGAGGACAACGCTATTATGTCTTCCTATATGCCCATTGTTATTGCAAAAAACTATTTTACTGACCCTAAAAAATTCGGCGGGCTTTTAACGCCCGCAGCTATTTATACATTTGATTCCTTCAATAAAGAATTAGACAAATTAGGATGGAAAATAACAATTGACATTACTGAAAGTTAATGTATTGCTTCAATTACTCTAACTTTCATCAGGCACCAGGCACCACAATCATTTTTGTTTTAGCGGCTCTTTGTCTGATCGCCTTTGCTTTGGAATAGGTTTCGGAACCCCACCATTCTTTTGCTCTATCTACAGTTGGGAACTCCAACACCACGATACGCTCCGGCTGCCAACCCCCTTCCAGCGTTTCTGCTTGTCCGCCCCGCACAACAAATTTACCATCGTATGCTGCAACGGTTGCAGGCGTTAATTTTTTATATTCTTCATAATCCTGTTGATCATGAATGGAGACTTCTACGATTACGTAAGCTGGCATAATTAGAATTATTGTTTAGATCGATCAAAGGTATAAAAAAGCTCTATATCAGAATCGAATCCCCATCACAAGTATATCATCTATTTGTTCGGTTTCTCCCATCCAAAGGGTAATAGCAGTATCCAGTTTTTGTTGCTGCTCTTCCGCAGGAAGATGGCTTAAGGAGGTTAATAAGTCTTTAAAGGGTTGGTAATAATATTTCTTTTTTTCTGCTCCGCCTTTTTGATCAGGGAAGCCATCTGAAAATAAGTAAATGATATCTTCTTTTTTTATTTCTAGTGTATGATTCGTGAATTGTACGATACTGTGATCGCTGTTTACAATA
>DASRRA010000214.1:0-2846 GCA_035696085.1 Bacteroidia bacterium
GCATCACTGTTTGTTCCATCACCAAAACTCCAGGCATAGGTTAACGATGCGGGGCCTGCGGACGTATTGTTAAAGTTTACCATGACCGGAGCGATGCATTTCGGTGGATTAGCATTAGTAAAATCTGCTGTCACACCTCCCTTTATCTCAATATATTTGGTTTTACTGAACGTCCTTGTGCAACCATAACTATTAGTGACCCTGAGTGTCACAGAAAAATTACCCGCCGAAATGTATGTATGCAAAGGGTTGGACAATGATGAAGTATCTCCATCACCAAAATCCCAGCTATGATTAACGATGGAACCAGTTTGCGTAACACTTAAGTCAGAAAATTGAACAGGAAAAGGAAAACAGCCGGATGTACCTGAGGCGGTAAAATCAACAATAGGATTTGGGTAGACAGTAATGAGTTTAGTCTGTACGATCGAGTCGGTTCCGGAAGAATTACGAACCACTAATTTTACATTATATGTTCCGGCATTAAAATAAGTCGTAGAAGGATTTTGTAAGAAAGAAATAACTCCATTTCCAAGATCCCATTTCCATTGCAATGGGCTGCCGGTTGATTGGTCTGTGAATTGAACGACAATCGGCGAGCAGCCTGAGACCGGCGTAGCTGTAAAAGCAGCCGAGAGTTGAGAAAGTGCACGTGCCTCTGAAAGCAGAACGATGAATAAGATTGTTATCCCGCGGTAACAAGCAGTGCACATACTCATAGCAACCTGATTCAGTGGAATATTTGAATAGAGGCCCGCTATGCAAATTGATTTTCAACAAACGGGAAAACAAAATTAAAGTTACATTGAATTGACAACATTTATAATTCTGCGCTTGTTCGTCGGAGCTTGAAAAGACATGAAGAATTTTATCCACATTATTGCCTTTCTTTTTATTTAGCCGCGTGGGGTAAGTTTACATAGAATAAATACGAGCAAGCTGTAAGAATTCGTCGGGATTTGGCTCCTTTTTCCTGCAATTAAATTGCCGCTCAAATAAGATACTTGCTGAATCACCAGAGTTTTAGTAACTTAAAATTCGTCGCACAGCAGTCAAATCGCAACGACCTCTGATTAGTTTTAAGCCAACTTTCTAATTTACCAGTTGTTGAATTGGACGAGTTCACACGAGAAATAATGTTCGTCCGAAACTTTGAAAAGCCATTGGTATGAACCTTAACGCTCTGCTTTCATTTGCGGTATTAGTAACCGGCTGCATTGTCACTTCCATTGTGTTTTACAAGCACAAAGAGTTGTCGTCCCGACTTTTTGCTTTCTCATTGTTCTCCCTCAACTATGCTGTACTCCTGATATTTTTGTTTGAAAGCAAATACATACTCTATGTTCCTTTCTTTTTCAGAACGGCGCCCTTGTTTTATTACCTGATTGTTCCGTCGTTTTATATGTACCTGGTGTTCGTTTTAAAAAAACGTAGCCGCCTCCATTGGACAGACAGTTTACACCTATTGCCCGCCATAATTTATTTTATCGACTACATACCTCTGTTTCTTAGTACACCCGAATATAAACTTCAGTTAATAAATACACTGATTGCGCACGATGAAAACACTTTATTAAAATTTGGTGAAGGATGGATCATGCCGGCAAGAGTTCATTTTTTAGGGCCGATCATCATTGGACTTGTGTATCTTTTTTTTGCAGCGAAACTACTCTTACACTATTACCGATTCAGTATAGAACACAATAAAAAACTGGGGATATTTCGCTGGCTGGTGACAGCTGCTTCACTATACCTTCTTTTGGAGATCAGCAGCCTGGCCATATTCCTGTTCGCCCTCGCCAACCAATGGTTACTCACCACTATTTGTATTATGGTGATATTTTTCACGATCAGCCTCATCTTATTTTCAGAACCCTATCTGTTATACGGGAGATATTTTAACGCAACCTATTCATGCAATGAAATCGTTAAGAAACATAAACAGCTTCACCTGGCTGAAGAAAAGATAAATGAATTGCAGCAACTTTTTGAAAGTTATATCAAGCAGCAACATTATTTGCACCAACATACTAATCTCAAACAAGTCGCCAGTCACCTGAACACACAGCCCTATGTACTTTCGACTTTTATAAACCAGGTATACCGCATGCATTTCAATGACCTGATTAACCGGCACAGGATAAAATATATCGAAGACGGATTAACAAGTAAAAAATGGGAGACGTTGACGCTCGAGGCAATTGCTGGTAAGGCCGGCTTTAATAACCGGATAACGTTTTTAGCAGCATTTAAGAAATTTACAGGAACCACTCCTACACAATACATTAAAAAGCTAAGTAGAGCAAAAAATCACAGGCAAAGCAACACCAAGGTCTAAGTGAAGGATTTCAGGAGTTAAGCCAGGGGCAAAATGTTCTCAAGAGACTGATGGTTACTGGCCTTCAGTAAAATTGTGCAAAGAAATATTGGAAAGTCTTTTAAATTTTTGCAATACGGGGGCTTTACCGTTCGTCTCCACTTGAATTTTCACAGCCCGGGCTCTTATTAATTCTTCGTTATTTTTTGAGCGTTTTTTTAGATTTTGGCGATAGTGATAAAATTTCAAAATCTTTACTTGTAATCGCGTATGACTTTAAAACTATTGACAAGCTTTGACCCAAAAAATTTGTAATCGCCTGGCCGTATATATATTTTTAAACCAATAATTTTTTAGAAATTATCGCATAAACAACATATGGGACGGCCCTTTATCTCCGGCAGAATTGGAAATTGACGAGCAACAGATCTGAGTGTGATCCCTACTAAATGAAAATAAAAATAGCACTGTTCTTTATCAGCTACGGACGGAGAGTCGAAAAGAGTAGACTTTGGTTAAACAACAATTT
>DASRRA010000215.1:0-4434 GCA_035696085.1 Bacteroidia bacterium
CCTTCAAATTTCAGATCAAGGAAAAAATAGAGTCTATTTTCCAGGATAATGAAAATCGCCCGACCATGCGTATTGAAAAATATGTGCGGTTTTACAGTCCGAATATCCCTTATCCATCCATTCCCTGGAAACTACGAAACGTCTGTATATCAAATTTAACAGCGTCTACAGCCGAGCGGGTTGAAGAAAATATACGCTATAAAAAATTGATTTTCCCTGTTAGCACAAAATCATCCTGGAACGGAAATGCACAAAACACATTAGATCCACTCAATTATTCCTATCTTTTTGTGGATCTTCCACGCACAATTGGCAATACTAAATTCGATTCCGTTTTGCAGGTAAATCAGCAGGATGCGACCAACCTCATTTCTAAAAAATATTATATAGAAAAATATGCCCGCCACGTCGGACTCGTACAAAAGCAAGTGATTGATGTGGAATCACAACCGGATGGCGTACCGGATTCTTTACTTCCTGTATGGATTGCTACACCCATCATGGATCGTGTTGATAAAGGATTTCAATACATTTTAACCATTAACAGTTATGGCCATGAATAAACTCTTTACACTTGCTTTTGTGTTGTTGCTCCAACTTTCAAATGCACAAAATGTTACGTATTGGGTAACTTTAAAAGACAAAAAGGAAAGTACGTTTTCATTAGAACAACCTCAGGCTTTTTTGTCGGCAAAAGCATTGGAACGAAGGGAACGTCAACATATTCCTTTAGTTCAAAATGATATACCGGTAAGCCCGGTTTATATCCAGGAAATTAGAAAAACAGGAGTGCACATATTGCATTGTTCAAAATGGTTCAATATTGTTTCGATCAGTACGGATGATGCTGCGAAAATAGATGCAATAAAAGCGTTGCCTTTTGTAAAAGCTGTTCAGCTTGTAGATCACCCTTCAGCTAAAAGGAGGGTTTCAAAATTCGGAACGATTCAACCATTAGCTAAACCCTTAAAAGAAGAGGAGACACATGGCGTTTTTGCTTACAATTATGGTTACGCTTTTAAACAAGCTGAGCAGTTAGGTGTTGTTTGTATGCATTCAAAAGGATTCAACGGTGAAGGAATGACCATTGCTGTATTGGATGCTGGTTTTTATAATGTAAATATATTAGCTGCATTTGATAGTTTACGATTGGAAAACCGCTTGCTGGGTACAAGGGATTTTGTAACCGGTGATACGATGGTATATGAAGATTACTATCATGGAATGATGGTACTTTCCTGCATGGCTGGAAATATACCTGGTAAAATAGTAGGAGCAGCGCCGAAAGCAAAGTATTGGCTGTTACGAACAGAAACAACGGATTCTGAATCGCTACAGGAAGAAATGAACTGGGCTGTAGGAGCTGAGTTTGCGGATAGTGTAGGAGCAGACATCATCAGCACTTCACTTGGGTATAGTACATTTGATGACACACTTACCAATCATACCTATAAAGATATGGATGGGAATACGACTATCATTACCAGGGCGGCTGATTTTGCAGCTAGTAAAGGAATATTTGTATCAGTCAGTGCGGGCAATGAAGGCGATAATAGCGATTGGGTTAAGATAACGGCTCCTGCTGATGGAGATAGTGTATTGGCTGTTGGGGCAATTGATAGTGTAGGAAATCTTGCTTATTTCAGTTCGCATGGACCTTCATTTGATGGCAGAGTAAAACCAAATACAGTTGCAACAGGGCTTTATGCTGCAATTGTAACTACAAACGGAGATGTTGTTAAAATGGGACAGGGAACCTCCTTTGCATGCCCTATCACATCCGGTGCAGTAGCTTGTTTATGGCAGGCCAATAAAACCAAAACAAATATAGAACTTCTACATGCAATTGAAGCAAGTGCTTCTATGTATTCAACACCGGACACATTAAAAGGATATGGCATCCCTGATTTTTGCAAAGCATATAGTATATTAACCGGTATTGATGCTTATCTACCAACGGAAAATGTGTTGACGGTTTATCCCAATCCTTTTCAATCTGGTTTTTCAATTGCGTACACTTCTTCCACAGATGAATTGATAACGCTTGAATTAAGGGATATCACGGGGCGTCTTATCAAATCCCAAAATCAAAAAGTAAACGCTTCCCAGCAAATGCGATTAAATTTTGCTACTGATAAAGAACTCGCAAATGGAGTTTATGTAATCAGCCTGAGCACATCGAAGCAACGACTGTATAAAAAAATCATTAAAGAATAATTTTTTTCAAATGCATTTATGATCAAAAAAAATCTTGTACTTTCTTTATTGCTAGTATTTTCAGTATCAACTGTAATCAAGGCAGATGAAGGAATGTGGTTGCCTTTATTATTAAAGCAATTAAATGAACCCGACCTGAAAAAGAATGGACTGAAATTATCGGTAGAAGATATTTATAATATTAATAAATCCTGTTTGAAAGATGCCATTGTGCAATTTAATGGTGGATGCACGGCCGAAGTGATTTCAGATAAAGGATTAATTCTTACCAATCACCATTGTGGTTATGGGCAAATACAGGCGCATAGTTCTGTTAAAAATGATTTACTTACCAATGGTTTTTGGGCCATGAATCAAGGGGAGGAGCTCCCAAATCCCGGAACTACCGCCACATTCATTATTCGCATGGAAGATGTTACCTCCAAAGTATTAACCGGAATTACTGCTGATTTAAATGAAGTGGAAAGAGAAAAGAAAGTTCTGATTGCAATTGATTCTATTCAAAAAGAAGCTGTACTGGGCACTACGTATAAAGCATTTATTCGTCCTTTCTTTTATGGAAATGAATATTACATGTTTATTACAGAAACGTTTACGGATGTAAGGTTGGTTGGTGCACCACCGTCATCCATAGGGAAATTTGCCGACTACATGGATAATTGGGTATGGCCAAGGCATACAGGGGATTTTTCCATTTTCAGAATTTATGCAAATGCCGACAATAAGCCTGCAGATTATTCAAAAGACAATGTGCCTTATAAACCCAAATATGTTCTTCCCATCACATTAAAAGGTGTTGAAAAAGATGATTTTACAATGGTATATGGCTTTCCGGGAAAAACGACCGAGTATTTAACATCTTACGGCGTAGATGTTATTATGAATCAATCTGATCCTGATAAAGTGAAGATCCGCGAAATACGCTCAAACGTTATGTATCAGCAAATGCAAAAAAGTGATTTGGTGCGCATTCAATACTCTGCCAAATATCAAAGCCTAGCCAATTACTATAAAAAATGGATGGGGGAGATGACAGGATTGAAGAAAGCTAATGCCATAGGACAGAAGCAAGTCTTCGAGAAACAATTTTTGGCGAAGATTTCAGGTAATGAAGAAGCAAGTAGAACGTATGGAAAACTTTTTCCGCAGTTTGAGCAGAAATACAGTGTATTTAGAGACTTAAGCAGGCAGCGCGACTTTTATACAGAAGCCATTATGGGCATTGAGTCCATCAACTATGCATCAGGTTTTATGGATGTGATAGAAGGTTTGAACAGTGGAAAAAACATAAGTGAGTATAAAACAAAGATTGACAGGCTTAAAATTACGGACTCAGTTTTCTTCAAAAATTACGACAAGGAAACGGATCAGATTATTGCAACAAAATTGTTAGCATTATATTACGAAAGGATTCCAAAAGATCAGCAGGCATTGATTTTTAGGACTATAGAAAAAGATTTTAAGGGAGATTTTGACGCCTATGCGAAACACCTGTATTCAAAATCGGTTTTTGTTTCACTGAATAAGATAAGTACCCTGCTTAACAACCTTGGCAAAAATTATAAAAAGATAAAGAAAGATCCCATTTATCAATTAATGTTGAGTTGCGTTACGCATTATAACACCAATGTGAAATCGCAAATTACTATTACAGAGTATGAGATCAATTTATTGAACCGTACCTATGTAAAAGGGATGCGGGAATTTATGACAGATAAAAAATATTATCCGGATGCGAATAGTACCTTGCGACTTACATATGGAAAAGTGGAAGGGTATTATCCGCGCGATGCCGTTTACTATGATTATTATACGACCATTGGCGGGTTAATGGAAAAGGAAGACCCCTCTGACAAGGAACGTTTTATTGATCCGAAATTAAAGCTGCTGTTTGAAAAAAGGGATTATGGAAGATATGCAGATAAAACTGGTGATTTGAGAATTGCGTTTTGTGCCAGCAATCATACGACTGGCGGTAACTCCGGAAGCCCAGTGTTAAACGCAAATGGAGAATTGATAGGAACCAATTTTGATCGGGATTGGGAAGGCACGATGAGCGATGTGTTATATGATCCTAAACAAGTCAGAAATATTGCGGTGGATATACGTTATACGCTTTTTGTGATTGATAAATTTGCAGGGGCTGGGTATTTATTGAATGAGATGCATATCCTTGAAAATTAAATTAAAAAATAATTTATGAGTTCTTCTGTTAAA
>DASRRA010000216.1:0-1824 GCA_035696085.1 Bacteroidia bacterium
AACATAGTTATTGCAGCAAAATCGATTGAAGAAAATCCAAAGCTGGGAGGAACAATTTTTTCAGCCGCTGAAGAAATAGAAAAAGCGGGTGGTAAGGCATTACCTGTTCAATGTGATATCAGGTTTGAAGACCAGATACAAACTGCAATTGAAAAAGCGGTTGTAAAATTTGGCGGAATTGATATCGTTATTAATAACGCTTCTGCAATTTCACTTACACCTACTGAACAAACAGAACCAAAACGTTTTGACCTGATGCATGATATTAATATAAGAGGAACTTTTTTTGTTACGAAGGCATGTATACCTCATTTAAAAAAATCTTCCAATGCACATATTCTTACATTATCACCGCCGATAAATTTAAACCCTAAATGGCTGGCAGGTCATGTAGCTTATACGATAACAAAATTCAGTATGAGCATGATGGCGATCGGTTGGGCAGCGGAATTAAAACAATATCGGATTGCATCAAATGCGTTGTGGCCAAGAACAACGATTGATACTGCTGCTGTCAGGAATTTATTAGGGGGTGAAGCATTGGCTAAAATGAGTCGTACTCCGGATATACTTGCCGATGCCGCATTCTATATTTTAACTAAACCATCAGCAGATTGTACTGGTAATTGTTTTATTGATGAAGAAGTAATGGCTAAAGAGGGTATAACTGATCTTTCTCATTACAGTGTTGTACCTGGCGCCAACTTATACAGAGATTTATATGTTGATTAAAAAACCCGGTCAAAAAATTGCCGGGTCTTTCTCTCATGTGTATAGTGATGAGCCTTAGCTTTGGTTGGACGCCAGAAAGCTACAAAAATAAATTTCAAATAATTAATGACAAAAAAATATCTGGATAAACTGTGCATTCTTATTCGTCATCTTTCTTTTCCGGTCTCATCATAGGGAACAAAAGTACATCCTGTATCGAAGGTTGATTTAACAACAGCATACAAATACGATCTATTCCAAAACCAATACCTGCTGTTGGGGGCATTCCATATTCCAATGCGCGCAAAAAATCGTAGTCAATAAACATTGCTTCATCGTCACCACGTTCCATCAGTTTGGTTTGTTCTTCAAACCGGTCACGCTGATCGATGGGATCATTTAACTCACTATATGCATTAGCGATCTCTTTTCCATTTACCATCAATTCAAATCTCTCTACAAAGCCTTCTTTACTCCTGTGCTTTTTTGTAAGCGGACTCATTTCCTTCGGATAATCGATAATAAAAGTCGGTTGCACAAAATGCTTTTCACATTTCTCGCTGAATATTTCATCGATCAATTTTCCTTTACCCATTGTTTTATCAACATGAACATGCAGTTGCTTGCAAACACTTCGTAAATGTTCTTCGCTCATATTACTGATGTCAAAACCAGTATGTTCTTTGATAGCATCTGTCATCGTTACACGGCGATAAGGAGCTTTGAAATCAATTTCCTTTCCATCGGCAACTGTTTTAGTAGTTCCATTTACAGCCAGTGCAGCCATTTCAAGAAGCTGCTCGGTTGTTTCCATCATCCACACATAATCTTTATAGGCAACATAAAATTCCAATACTGTAAATTCAGGATTATGCGTGCGATCCATTCCTTCGTTACGAAAATTGCGGCTGAATTCATAGACCCAGTCAAATCCGCCAACAATTAATCTTTTTAAATAAAGCTCATTGGCAATCCGCAGGTACATCGGGATATCCAATGCATTGTGATGAGTTGCAAATGGTCTTGCCGCCGCACCACCGGGTATGCTTTGTAAAACGGGAGTATCTACTTCCAATGCGCCACGTTCATTTAAAAATTCACGGATGGAATTTA
>DASRRA010000217.1:0-4253 GCA_035696085.1 Bacteroidia bacterium
AGGCGGGTATATGAGGAACTTATCAACAAGAGGTCCATACACGAGCTTTATTTTTACAATGAAAATGAAGAACAATTGTTTGCTTATTTTTCCAAGCTCTTCAAGGTAATTGATGCAGCTGGTGGATTGGTAAGAAATGAAAAAAATCAATGGTTGTTTATTTACCGCCACGATCGCTGGGATTTGCCTAAAGGAAAATTAGAAAAAAATGAATCGATTGCAGAAGGTGCTATCCGTGAAGTAGAAGAGGAGTGCGGGATTAGACACTTAACGATTGTCAGTCAGCTTCCAGCATCGTATCATATTTATTTTATAAAAACACAAGCGATCTTGAAACGTACATATTGGTTTGAGATGAGCTGTGCTGATAAATCGCCATTGGTGCCGCAATTGGAAGAAGGTATTACGGATGTAAAATGGTTATCAAAAACAGAGTTAAAAAAAGTTTGGGATAATACCTATGAATCTGTAAGAGATGTAATGAATTTGATTCCCTAGAGAAACGCCAAAGGTCTTTGAGACCTTTGAAGTTTTATAAAATCGCGCTAATTATTTTCTTTACTTCCAATATTGTGTCGTTTCGCTTTTGGTTTTACGATATCATAAAACGCCCGATCAATATCTCCGCTTGGGCTCTCCGCTGGTGCCTGGATAAACAGACCTTCCGGATTAATTAAAAAGTAGCTCGGTAACACTTTAATTTCATATAGCTCTTTCAGATCACCTGTATTATCGTATAGAAATGTCCAGTCAAACGCTAGGTTTTTTAAGCAGAAATTTTTTAGATCGCTCGGGCTTTTAGTCGTCATAATACTTACAAACGTAATGCGTTCACCATACTTCTTCTTTAAAGCTTGCATAACCTTCATTTCCTGCAGGCACTCCGAACAGGTATTATCAAAAAAGCTGAGATAAATATATCGTTTTGTTCTAAGCTCATCCAGGCTGATTGTTTTTCCTGTTTTATCAGGCAGCTCAAAGAAGGGAGCAGCGGCACCTGGTTTTAGTTTTGAAAAAGAATTCAAAATATTGGTGGCTATTTGTTGGTGTACAGGGTTGGTGCTTTCTTCGGTTATTTGCTTCAGAATTGCACTAATAGCGGGTTTGCTAAATGTATTGTCGTAATAGCTTTCCAGTAATCCCTTTAATAAAACAAGTTCACGGATGGTATCATTTTTTAGGAAAGGATCGCGTTCAAGTACGAGCATGGCACCTTTGAAACTACCTCTGTTATTGATTTGGAAGTAGAGTGGTTCACCGGCTCTTGTCAATGAAAAAGTGCGCAATTTATCTTTGAAAAACGTATTGAAAAAATTCATGTACTCCGGATTGTTATACTGAATAGGCTTTTTATCCAGGTATGCTTCAAATAATTTTTGATCATCATGATGGGTTTTTCCTTTTAGCGAGGCGATGGAATAATTTACATACGTATTCAAATACTCATTTTTTACGTCTTCATAATATTTTTGAATCGCAAGTTTAAAGGAGTCGATTGCCGTTTTTGGTGAACGCTTTACAAACTCGGGATAATAAAATGTTAGGAAGTCATCAAAACGTTTATCATAATCCATTGTTAATGCATTGATTTCCGTTTTACTTTTCAATTTGATAGAAAGCTCCACATCGTATGTCAGGTTTTTATTGTGATACGTTGTTGAATCTGGTTTTTGCATAATAACATCGTAGCTACCATTGGGTTCAATATACATGGAAGCAATACTTTTATCAATCTGTAAGGTGATGTATTGAATTTCCTTGGTGCTGAGCTCTAATAAAAAATTTCCGGCAGAGTCAATAGTAGAGTAAGTAAGTTTTCGTTGTGTATGCGAAATGTAATCGTTAACTGCCCATACGTTAATTTCTTTGTATTCATAAGATGGAGCACTACCTTTTATAACGACTTGTTGTGCAACAGATAAAAATGAAAAACAGATTACAAAAAAAAATACTAACGTGTACTTCAACTTCATGATGTTTTTATTGTGCTTTCAGATTAATTCCTTTGGGAACAAAGCGGCTGGCATCTCCGCCGTTTCGAACTATATCACGTACAATCGTTGAATTTATTGCAGAAAACTCAGGAACAGGTAAAATAAAAATGGTTTCTACTTCGGGAACCATCATTTTATTATTTTGTGCAATGGCTTTTTCAAACTCAAAATCGGCAGAAGTTCGGAGACCACGGACGATGAAGTCGGCTTTCATTTTTTTGCAATAGGATACAGTGAGGCCGGTGTAGGTGTCAACTTTTACTTTGGGCTGATTTTTAAATACTTTTTCCACCCATTCTTTCCGTTGTTCCAGGGAGAAGTAGCTTTGTTTACTGCTGTTCTTTCCAATGGCAACAATAACTTCGTCAAATAAAGGAAGTACACGTTTTAGTATATCTTCGTGTCCAATGGTAATGGGATCAAAGGAACCCGGAAAAATGGCGATGCGTTTTGGCATGGTGGTTAATGATAGAATGAATTACGAATGTAGTAATTTAATTAGCGCATTGCTCATACAAACCAGTTAAATTATAAAGGTTTTAAGCTGTTGGAATGGTGAAAATGGAAAAATTCACATGCCCATAGGTTCTCTTTTCTTTAAAATGGGTTAGGGCAGATAAGTCAGTATCCGGGCCATGTTCCACAATCAGCCAACCATCCCGTTTTAACAAACCTTTTTCAAATACCAGGGGCGGTATATCTTTTATTTGTTCCAATTCGTAAGGAGGATCGGCAAAGATAATATGAAACGTAGAAGCCGTTTTTTTTAGAAAACCAAACACATCCGCTTTCATCACTTTGATCGCTTCCATTTTAAAAGCGCTTGCTGTTTTCTTTACAAATTCACAGCAGTTGAAATTACTATCTACAGCAGTTATTTCTGTACAGCCGCGGGAAGCAAACTCGTAACTGATGTTGCCTGTTCCGCAAAAGAGATCAGCTACTTTTAAACCATCCAATTCGAAATAATTATTGATGATATTGAAAATGCTTTCTTTGGCAAAATCAGTTGTAGGTCGTACCGGTAAATTTTTAGGAGCATGCACTACACGCCCTCTGCTTGTTCCGCTAATAATACGCATCAGAGAAGTGAAAAATTAAATAGTGTAAAATAAGAATGCTTTGGAAGCGCCTGTAGCTGGTAACTATAATCGGCCTGATCGGTACGCTCTTCAAATAGAATGTTGCGTATGTATTTTTGTGTGATGAGGTGTATAGCTGAATTTTTTTCAATCTCGCCAAGTAATCGCAAGTCGACCTTTTCAGGGTTGAGGTGTAATTGCTCGCAAACAAATAAAAGGTAATAAATAAAATCTTCCGTAGAGTGGTGGTTAAACATATTGTAAAAAAGCAATTGTTTTCCATCCATTACCACCACTTGAAAGTGTGTAGGTTGAATATGTACAATAATTTTTTGACCAGCCTGGTTTTTATATTTTGCCAATAAGGCTTCTATTAATACACTAGAAAAATGATGATATTTAATATTTGAAAATGCAAAATCAAGTTTGCTTTTTACACAAAACGGAAGTGCAAAAATGTTTTTAGCATCCAGTGTTTTTAAATGATCCGTTAAAATTAGTTCATCACCTTCCAGGAATGTATTGAATTTTAGATATGTTTTTTTTCGTTCCTCTTCATAAACAGCTGAAGGTACTAGCGTTGAAAGATTGTTGACAAGCAAGCAATCAACTGTATAGTATGGGTATTTTAATACAGCGCTTTGTTTGATCAGATCTTCCAGTAAAACACAAACATCCTCAAAACGATAAACGTGCTGGAAACTAAAGCGTTCAAACGCAATGTATTTATTGTGTGCCTTTTCATTTACCGTTACCAATACACCATCTGTACTTACCTGTAGCACCAGCTTAAAATCCCGGGTGCGTATCGTATCAAATGCTTCATCTACGAATGAATTAATACGTATAAATTTATGTTGCGTGCTGTTTGTCATTTACACAAAGATATATTTTTTTTCATATCCTTTTAGTTACCTTTACAGGGATGAACCAGCGTGATTTTTATGCCCTTTTAATCCAGCAGTTTCCTTTTGAAACAACAGAAGGACAACGTACCTTATTAAATAAACTAAGTGAATTTATACTTGGCAGAAATTCGGATCATATGTTCATTATAAAAGGATATGCGGGTACAGGAAAAACAACAATTGTTCGCTCATTGGTTCAAAGTTTACCTGCCTTAAATGGTAAGACGGTATTGCTTGCGCCAACCGGGAGAGCAGCAAAGGTATTGTCG
>DASRRA010000218.1:0-2216 GCA_035696085.1 Bacteroidia bacterium
AAACCTATTACCTCTCCCCAAATGAAGAAGTGATGAAAAGAGCTGTTAAATATGGTCAGTCAGTTAATTAAACAATAAAATATATTATGACAACAAAACAATATTTAAAAGATAAGTTCTTTATAGAATGTCCAACATGCGAATTCTACTATAAGGAAGAATTTATTGATTTTGTTAACGAATATACAATAAGAAATATTCAATTGGCTGTTAAAAATGGAGAGCTTAATCATGAAGATATTTTTTTCATTGATAAAAATGTAAAATACTTTATTGATAAAAATGGAAATTTAAGCGATATTATTCCATTAATGTCCACTTCTTATGAACTGATGAAAAAACTTCTTTTTGGCGAAAAATAAAATATAATATTCATTTACTCAACTATCCCTTATATATAATACAAAAAAAAGCCTATGTACAATTACCAAATATTAGTAAATGGTTCAAAATACGCAAAAGCAACAACCCATCAAGAACTTATTGAATACATTGAACAAATAAGAATTGAAAGAGGTACAGGAGCAAAATATACAATAGCTTTAGAAAAACTATAATCCAATGGCAAAAATCGCAAAACTTGTTATAACAACCATAATCACCAGAGTGATTGTTGAAGATAACGCAACAGCAGAAGATATAATAAATGCAGCAAAACCAAAGGTTATTGAAACGATAAATAATGACTTAATAGAAAATGTTGATGATATTATAGATGACACAGAATGTCCTTATAATATGGAAACAGATGGTTTATCAATAAACGATCTACCAAAATTAGAAGAATCAAATGATGATAGAATTCTTGTAGAAAATGGAGATATGTTCGATGGGTCAAGAGATCAATTTGCAGATTGCTTCTTTTCAAATGCAACAAATGAACAAATATCTGATTGGTGCAGAGACAATGACTGGAAGTTATCAATCAATGGACAAAAAATAATTTAATGTTGGCAGTCACCGCAACAATTCTTTGAAAGAATCCCCTTAAAAGGATTCTTTCAAAGAATTGTTGCTACCTCGCTGGTAAATTAATAAACACAGGATATTATATTCATTTCCCATCAAATATTATACAATACAAAAAACAACTTAACTATTATGAAACCATATATTAATTTAGAAGGAAAAGGTAAGTGGTCTTATTTTTGGGGAGATAAAGTAAAAAGTAAATTAAAGAAAATCTTCAAAAAATCAGTAAGACAAGAATCAAAACAGTTAACCAAAAATATTGAATAGTAAACTCTCCCTTATATATAATACAAAAATAACAATATGCAAAATTTATTAGAAGTTTTAAAAAATCTAACAGAAGAACAAGCTGTCAAGATAGCCACAATATCTCATCCAGATATAAAATGGAAATTAATCCATTCAAAAAATCATTGGGATGGTTTTGACCTCATCGAAGAAGATGGCACAGAAGATGATTCTACATTCAATTTTCAAATTGATTATAGAACAGAAGTGAAATTAAACCAAAGTCCTCGCTTCAGATTCTATGAAAATCTATTTGAATACAAATGCAACAACTACCAAGATATTATCAATTATCTAGAAACACTTTAAAAGCAAAATATCAAATATGTACCTAGCAGAATTTATATATTATTTTAATGGCGAACAAGTATCTTTGATTAGATTAGTTGAAGCTTCTCAAAAAGATATTGCATACCAAAAAGCCAGAAATTGGTTCATAACTAATTTTAATGGTAATAATATCGAATTAATAGAAATTGATTTATCAGAACCTATATAACAAAGAAAATTAAAAATTTATGAAATATCTAAGAATTTACACAGTAGACAATATACAAAAAGTATACCAAAGACATCATGAGTTCTTATGATCTATCCTTAACTAAGAAGATGGTGGATATGTTTGGAAAAGCGTTCCAATGGACTCAGGAAAATGGCATATCAATGATTGGTGCTTTACATTCATAGAACTTAAAAATTAAATTAGTCAGTAGAATGGTTCGATCAAAACCACCATACAACTCTCCCTTCATTTGGAGAGTTGTATGGTGGTTTTGATCTTAGAGTGGAGTAAAGTGGTTTTTTTGTGGTTAAATAGCGTTTTTTATTGTTGTGTCACTTTAACATAATCTTCACGTGGAACTCTTAGTGTACTTATTGACATAAGTGATTTTCATCATTATATTGTTGGTTGAACTTTTTTGTAAAATTTTTGGCACAAAAATTGCGTCCAGAAT
>DASRRA010000219.1:0-5109 GCA_035696085.1 Bacteroidia bacterium
TAAAAGAATTTTTTTCCACATGTGGAAAATGAAAAAGTATTTGCATAAAAAATTCCCGCCAAATCAATTCACTTAACCAGGTTTGGTTTGTTTCTAAAGCCACTGCGGCAAGATGCCTGATACTCACAGTGCCAAACCGCAAATGAACACCAAGGTGAGTAGTTCCTGCAATACCTGGGAAGTCCCGTTGTTTATCATAAACAGCGATCTTTTTTTTGTCGGCCCTTGGTGAATGAAATTCGTAACCCGTAGATTCAAAACCAATTTCCTCAAGCGTTGGAAATGGAAAAGAAGAAACCGGAAAAAAATGAGAAAAATATTTTTTAGTAGGGTAGGACTTTAAATAAAAATCTGTGAGCTTACTTTTCCATTTATTCATATAAGGCGTGAAGATAGAGTAGGGTAAGCCATCATCTTTCGTCACTTCATTTTTTTCAAAAATAATCTGGTCCTTATATGTTTTAAATTCAATTTGATCTTTGTTTAATAATTGCTGAACAGCATTATCCCGTTTAATGGCAGAAGGTTCGTAATCCTCATTCGTGTAAACCGCTGTGATGGGAGTATCTTTTAGGAGTCGTTCAAATGCCTTTAATGGCGTATCGTATAAAATTAATAGAGAAGTCTTGAGAAGCTCCAGTTCCTCTTTTAATTTTTCCAATGCCTGGTATATGAAATCAACGCGGCGATCTTTTTTGTTTTCCAGTTTATCAAGGATGGTTGTATCGAAAATAAAAACGGGTAAAACATTTTTATTTTCTTTTAACGCGTAGTATAAGCCTGCATTATCGTTCAGACGTAAATCTCTACGAAACCAAAAAATAGTAACAGGCTTTTTTATATGCATATCAGATGGTGTTTAAAGAGAATTCAGCTCTCCAAGGAACATTCAAACAGCTGAGCAAAATGTTTTTTCAGCTTTTCTTTGAGTTCTGCTTCCTCTACAGGGCGCCCTAATTCTTTGTGTAAGGAGGTAACTGCTTTATCCTGAATACCACATGGAATAATATTTTTAAAATAATTCAAATCAACATTTGCATTCAAAGCAAAGCCATGCATGGTAACCCATCTGCTGGCACGCACACCCATTGCACAAATTTTACGCGCTTTTACGGGGTCACCAACATCAAGCCATACTCCTGTTTCTCCGCTGCTGCGTTCTGCTTTCAAATTATACTCTTGTAGTGTTCGGATAACGGTCTCTTCAAGCAGGCGGAGGTACTTGTGGATATCTGTGAAAAAATTGTCGAGATCGAGAATGGGGTAGCCTACAATTTGTCCGGGACCATGATACGTAATATCCCCACCTCTGTTTATTTTATAATACGTGGCGTGCTTCTCTTCCAGCTCTTGCTCATTGATAAGCAGATTCTCTTTGTTTCCGGAATTACCGAGTGTATAAACATGGGGGTGTTCGCAAAAGAGAAGATAATTGGAAGTTTGTTTTTGAAGTTCTTGAGCAAGCGTTCGGTTGTTGATTTTTGTTTCAACAACCTCATTGAATAATTTTTCCTGGAACTGCCAGGCTTGCTTATAATCAATCAGCCCTAAATCAATATATTTTACCGTTTGCAAGGAGTTGTATAAAATAAAAGGATGACGAATCATCCTTTTTTTAATTGGTTTAAATTTTAGATAATGCTGATTTCAAGTGATCAATTACTTTTATTTCCATCAAGTCTACTCCTCTGGATTCTCCAAGAATAACAGATACCCAATCACCTAAATGTATAAAGTAAATGGCTTTTTCAATCGCGGAATTTCCTTTTGAATAAATATCAATAACGTTAGCAGTATATTTTTTTATCACTTCTTTATTTATTTCAACACGTGCCTTGTTTCTGGAATATTCGTCTTTATCCAAAAAGAAGATCACAACCAGGTTATCATTTTTCTCTGTCCAGCCCACCAATTCATTGTGATTCATTTCCGGAATGATTTGGTGCCAGCATAAAATTTTTGAATTCTCATTTAGCTGTTGTCGGAACCGGATGGCAATTCCTTCATTATACGTAGTTGCATAAATGATGGGAAGCTTGCCCATTAATTTTTTACTTATTGCAGTGGCTTCTGAAATAATTGCAGATTCTTCCTGATCAATTAATTTAACAGCGGCCTGTAAATCGTTTACAAAGCCCTCACTTATAATTTTGAAAAATCCTAAAATATAAAACAATTGAACCAGCGAATAACCCAGGCATGAACGTGGAGGCATACCGCCAGGAACGATGATGTAGTCAAACCCTTTTTCTTTTGCAATTTTCTCAACACTACCGCCTGAAGTAATGCAAACAATTTTCGAATTTTTTTGAATGGCTTGCTCCATACATTGCAATGTTTCCTCTGTATTTCCTGAATAAGAGGAGATGATTACCAATGTATTTTCATTTACATAGCCCGGAATGAAATACCCCTTGCTGCTATCAATTGGAACGGTTGCCGTTGGTGTTACTACTTGCGCCACAATGCTGCCGCCTATACCTGAACCTCCCAGACCACAAATCAATACATTGTTGATTTTACTAGCGGATGCGGTTAATTTAGCCTTACTACCAATTGATATTGCTTCTGTTAGTTGTTTTGAAAAATTCGCTACTAATGTTTTCATGGGGTTTAAATCAATTTAGAGGGGTAAAAATACAATTTTGTTTCATATATATAATAAATACAGGCTGCAACTTTAAAATGAGCTAAATAAATAGACAATCTTGATAAAAAAAGTGCTGAAAACGTTATATTTGCGGACTATATAAAACAGTTCCACCCCAAAAAAGTTGTATAAAATGAGTACAGAGTTAAGTGAACAGGAAGTTATCAGACGTAGTAAATTAGAAGAAATAACCAAACTGGGAATTGATCCTTATCCTGCGGCATTATATGAAGTCAATGCAACTGCAAAAGACATCCTGGAAAATTTTACTCCTGAAAGGGCAGAAGCCTATAAAAATATAAGCATTGCAGGCCGTATCATGAGCATTCGTGACATGGGTAAAGCTTGTTTTGTTAGCTTGCAGGATGCTACCGGAAGAATACAATTATACATTCGCAGGGATGATATCTGTCCGGGGGATGACAAATCCACATTTGATCTGTTATTTAAAAAACACAGCGATATAGGCGATATCATTGGTATTACAGGCTATGGCTTTATTACCAAAGTGGGTGAAATATCTATTCATGCTACCTCTTTCAAAATGTTAAGCAAATCATTGCATCCCTTGCCTGTTGTAAAGCGTGATGAACAAGGCAATGCATTTGATGAGGTGACGGATCCGGAGTTTCGTTATCGCCAACGCTATGTAGATTTGATTATCAATCCCCATGTAAAAGAGACCTTTATTAAACGTACCAAAATGGTGAATACCATTCGCAATTTTTACAATGCGAAAGGGTATTTGGAAGTAGATACTCCTGTATTACAAGCCATACCGGGAGGCGCAACGGCCCGTCCGTTTATTACACATCACAATACCCTGGACATTCCTATGTATTTGCGTATTGCCAATGAATTATATCTGAAACGTCTTATTGTGGGTGGTTTTGATGGGGTGTATGAATTTTCCAGAAACTTCCGCAACGAGGGAATGGATCGTACACATAATCCTGAATTTACCGTAATGGAGCTGTACGTAGCCTACAAGGATTACAATTGGATGATGGATATTACTGAGGAACTGATTGAACAAATTGCGCTTGATTTAAATGGTACTACGCAAGTTCATGTAGGAGATAAAGTAATTGACTTTAAACGTCCGTTCAAACGCATTACGATGTTTGATTCCATCAAAGAATTTACTGGAATTGATATCAGTTTGATGGATGAAGAAGGGTTGCGTAACGTATGCAAGCAATTGCATATTCAAACAGATAACAGTATGGGTAAAGGAAAATTGATTGATGAAATTTTTGGGGCAAAATGTGAAGGAAATTATATTCAACCAACATTCATTACCGATTACCCGGTAGAAATGAGTCCGCTTACCAAAAAACACCGCAGCAAACCTGGATTGGTGGAGCGTTTTGAATTGATGGTAAATGGAAAAGAATTAGCGAACGCTTACTCCGAATTAAATGATCCGATCGATCAACGTGAGCGCTTTGAAGAGCAAGTAAAGTTAATGGAGCGAGGAGATGATGAAGCCATGTTTATTGACCAGGATTTTTTACGCGCCTTGGAATATGGAATGCCTCCTACCTCTGGAATAGGTATTGGAATTGATCGTTTGGCAATGATCATGACCAATTCTCCATCCATACAGGATGTATTGTTTTTCCCGCAAATGAGACCGGAGAAAAAGCAGCAGGCTGCGGAGGTGTAACCTCACCCCGGCCCCTCTCCTTGAAGAAAGAAGAGGGGCAACTAAAACATTTTCATCTGCTTACTCAGCAACATTTCTCTTTCCTCTGATTTTTTTCGCATCAGTTCAGATGTGTCATTATTCCTGATTTCATACACGGCACTTTCCTCATCTCTTGAAGCAACCATAGTTGTTGTGTTTCCGGCATGCTTCAAAAATAATTGGTGCACCAGTTTAGGACAATTGTTGTTTTTAGAAAGGTGGGATAAAAACACATGACTCATAAATTTTGGTTTGTGTTTTAGAAATAATTCAAGTGCCTGATCATTGGATAAATGTCCTTTATCACCGCGTATTCTTCTTTTTAAATGGTAGGGATAGCCACCTTCATCCAGCATACGTTCATCATAATTGGCTTCCAGAAATGCCGCATGGCATTGTTTAAAATTATCAATCACATGTTTGCAATTGCTGCCGATATCCGTAAGTACACCTATTTTAATTCCATTGCTTTCAATGATAAAACTGTGGGGATCCGCTGCATCGTGAAATTTTGGAAAAGCAAGAATGGAAAGCGCTTCAATTTGAATAGCTTCATAGGCTCTGAATGAAAAAGTCAATTGTTTTTCCAGTTGCAGTTTACTATATAATAAAGTAGTTGTTGTAATGTAAACCGGGATTTGATGTTTGCGTGACAGCACTTCCACACCTTTAATATGATCGCTGTGTTCATGCGTGATGAAAATAGCGCGGATCTTTGTAATGGATAACTCCAATCGTTTTAAGCGTCGTTCCACTTCTCTGCAGGAAA
>DASRRA010000220.1:0-2829 GCA_035696085.1 Bacteroidia bacterium
CTGATTAAATTAACCATCGCACCTAATCCTTTCAACAATGCGACAAGCATAGAATTTGAAAATCCAAAAAGAGAAAAACTAAATTTACAAATGCTCAATGCGCTTGGTCAATCCGTATTGCAAATAAATAACATCACCGATAGTAAAGTACAAATTGATAGAAATGGCTTGCCAAACGGATTGTATTTTATTCAAATCATAAGAGACAGCCATGTAATTGGAGCAGATAAAATTGTGATAGAATAAGGATCACCTTATTGGAAATAAAATAAGGCCAGCCTCTATTGAAAAGGCTGGCCTTATTCATTAAAAGCATGTTTATTATCGTTTCACAAATGAACCTAAGATCTCTACCAAATCACCAAAATTATTGGGTTTTGTAATAAAGTCAACTGCGCCTAATTCACGGCTCAACGTAATTGTCTTATAGTGAGAGCTTGTAGATATAATTATTACAGGTATATCCTTTAAACCTTCTTTTTGCTTTATGGCCTCTAAGAATTCATGGCCATTCATAACCGGCATATTCCAATCCAGAAAAATAACTTCAGGCACTATTTCCTTCGTTTCCAATTTTTTTAACGCAGCAACTGCACTCTCCATTCCTTCAAATGCTGCTGTTTCCGAAACAATTCTTAACGCATTTTCAAAAAACTCCTGGTCATCTCCATCATCATCGATAAGCAATATGTTTGAATACTTCATGTAAATAATTTATAAAATAAAATTTAATTTAAGGTCTCCATTAATTTTTTGGGGAAAAATATTCTAAAGGTAGCTCCTTCATTTACCTTCCCTTCGGCGAAAATGTATCCGTTATGCGTTTGCATGATTTTCCTGCAAATAGCCAGGCCTATACCAGATCCCACCACCTTCTGGGAATTGCCAAGTCGCGTAAATATCTTAAATATCTTTTCATTGTCAGCTTCGTGAAATCCAATCCCATTATCTGAATACTTGATAACGTGATATTCACTTAATGGCAACTTAAGCTCTATAGGAAGAACCTGTTTATCATCATTCACGCTTATTGATATTTCACATGGTCTGGAAGGATCTGAAAATTTTATGGAGTTATTGATCAGATTTGTAAACAACTGTTTGATCAGGAAAGTAACACCATTTATTTTCGGTAACTCAGCAATGAATAAACTTGCCTGCTTTTCGGTAATTGTTTCATACATCTCCAGCTTGAGGTTTTGAAGTAATTCTTTTAATTGAATATATTCGAACGCTGCTGTTCCATAATTCAGCTGTGTATATTTTAAAATGTCTTTAATCAACAACTGCATTCTTCCTGCAAACTGATTCATTTTAGCAACCTTATCTACCGTATCCTCTGATAAATTTTCATTCTTACTATTCAACAACACAGATGCAGTCATCTGAATCTTTCTTAATGGCTCCTGCAAATCATGCGTACTGATATAATTTATATTTTCAAGCTCCGCATTGGTTTGAATTAAAGTATTTGCCAACAAACGCTGTTTCTCCTCTTCTTCAGTTAATAAAATTGAGTGAATGTGTCTTTCTAATATATTAACAAAATTTGCAGATGCATTCAGCTCCGATTCCAGCCAGACTTTACTATGATTTTTTACAGTCTCACAATAAAGCTCGAATGATTTACGCGGAGACAACCCATTTTTATCTTTTTCAATTGATTTATTTGGATCGCCTGCCCAATTAATGTTATGTGTACTTTCCTGTCTGAACCAGATCACACAATCCCCTGTATTTTTACGTAAAGAGAAAAAATTAATTCCAGGTAGCTCTTCTAGATAACTGCTTAGCTCAGGCACATTTTTTAATACAGACTGAGTGCTATAGCTTACTGCATCCTGAAAATGTGTTGCAATTTTCTCAATCGATTGATCACTTGGCGTTTTACCAAATTTATAAACAGAAGAATTTACATACACAGCCACACCATCTGCATTGCAAACGGACAGAATAGCCGGATCATTTACAATTTCAATGAGTGACTCTCTATTAAAAGAAACTTTTTTGGAGCTAAAATGCTCGACGGCGTTATTCAACCTGTTCATCAAATCATACTCTTCATTCAGCTTACGTGTATCAATCTGAGACGTTATAAAATGCCCCAACAGCTTTGCAGACATTCGTACATCGTAAGGCAAATATCTCGAAGAATAGTGATGACAGGCAATCAATCCCCATAATTTTCCGCGCAGCAGAAGAGATATGGTAAGCGTTGCACCTACGCCCATATTTTGCAAATATTGAATATGAATAGGAGAAACGCTCCTCAAAACAGATAAGCTTAAATCCAATGCCTCATTTCCAACATTTGCAGTTGTATAAACGGGAACCGGCGTATAATTTACATCTACGATTATTCTTAACTGATTCTTAATGTATAATTGCCTAGCCTGAGCAGGAATATCAGTGTGTGGATAGTGCAAACCTAAAAAGCTTTCCAACTCTTCGTTTTTGCTTTCTGATAAAACTTCACCATTGTAATTTTCATCAAACCGGTATACCATCACGCGGTCATAACCCGTCACTCTTTTTATACTTACTGCTACCAGATCACAAAGCTCTTTAAGTGTTTGTGTTTCTTCCATAGCGGCTACAAAGTCGCCGGATAGATCTACCAGATCACTATTTGTTGTATCAGGATAGATTGGTTCAACTTCAATAATCAAACAATCAGATGTTGAATGAACAATCAGGTTCAGTTCTCTTCCCGAAACCGAATATTTTATAGAAGAAACTTTTCCAGGTGGTATTGCAAAAAACTTTTCAATAACATTTACATTGTCGTTAAAAACAGTTGTGATGTTTTTATTCAAAAGCTTTTCATAT
>DASRRA010000221.1:0-6932 GCA_035696085.1 Bacteroidia bacterium
ATGTTTTTGAGTGTTTAGAAGGGCAAAAGACGCCATGGTCGCGGTCATTCAATAATTTTTTCAGAAAATCTATTGTCAATTAAAAAAAACGGAGTAGCTTTGCCCTAGAAATGACACACACTATCTGCATAAAGAAGAACACCAAGAAGCAATTCCTATATGGGAAGGGTTAATTTGTGTTTTTATATCTCATATATCAACAAAGCCTTTCCAGATGTGGAAAGGCTTTTTTTTTACACCTAAAACAACAAAACATAAAATAAATTAATCCAAAAAAAGAAAGATGAAAATAGCAGTAGTAGGCGCTACCGGCCTTGTAGGTACAAAAATGATTCAGGTTTTAGAAGAACGTAATTTCAACGTCACCGAATTAATTCCTGTTGCATCAGAAAAATCTGTTGGAAAAGAAGTATCCTTTAAAGGAAAAAAATACAAAGTGGTTGGAATGCAAACTGCTATTGATATGAAGCCATCTATTGCTTTGTTTTCTGCAGGTGGGAGTACCTCTTTGGAATGGGCACCTAAATTTGCCGAAGCTGGAATTACTGTTATAGATAATTCATCTGCCTGGAGAATGGATCCGACTAAAAAATTAGTTGTTCCTGAAATAAATGCAAAAGAATTAACGGCTTCCGATAAAATTATTGCAAATCCAAACTGCTCTACCATACAAATGGTGGTTGCATTAAGCCCTTTGCATAAAAAATACAATGCGCAACGCGTTGTTGTATCAACTTATCAATCTGTTACCGGTACCGGTGTTAAAGCGGTTGAACAGCTAATGAACGAGCGCAAAGGTGTAAAAGGCCAAATGGCGTATGCGTATCCCATCGACTTAAATGTTATTCCTCAAATTGATGTATTTACGGATAATGGATACACTAAAGAAGAAATGAAAATGGTGAATGAAACCAAAAAAATATTGGATCCAAACATTCGTGTAACAGCTACAACCGTTCGTATCCCTGTGATGGGGGGCCATAGCGAAAGTGTGAACGTACAGTTTGAAAAAGAATTTGATTTGAATGAAGTACGTGCTTTATTGAAAACCGCTCCAGGCGTATCTTTGGTAGATGATGTAAGCAATTTAAAATACCCTATGCCAATGGATGCGCATGATAAAGATGAGGTGTTGGTTGGTAGATTACGCAGAGATGAAACCCAGGATAAAACATTAAACATGTGGGTTGTTTCGGATAACTTGCGTAAAGGTGCTGCTACAAATGCCGTGCAGATTGCTGAGTATTTGGTGGAGAATAAATTAGTGAAATAACAATGAAAATACGTTAAATGAAAATGCCAAAGGTTTTTAAATGCCTTTGGCATTTTCAATTATGGCTGGATAAGTTTTACCATTTTCACCGGATCTTGTTGTTCGTTCCAGCGCTTCCTACTGGGATAAAAAGGGATATACACAGGAAGCGCATAAACAGAATTCCTTTCTTCATCCTTTATAATCGTTGCGTAAATAAAAACGCTAAACGTGTTTCATAACGTTTAGCGTTCTCAAATATTTTATAATCGAAATGTGTACGATTAAAGTTTCGCTTTCACCTCTACTAAATCGTATCCTTCTATGATATCCCCTACCTTAATATCATTGAATCCTTCGATGTTCAATCCACACTCAAAACCTTTATTTACTTCTTTCACATCGTCTTTGAAACGTTTTAATGAACCCAGTTTACCATCGTGAATTACGATACCATCACGGATGATGCGTACTTTCGTATTGCGTGTTACTTTACCATCCAACACATAGCAACCGGCAATGGTTCCTACTTTAGTGATGTTGAACACTTCTCTGATCTCGATGTTGCAAACCACTTTCTCTTCAAATTCTGGAGAAAGCATACCTTCCATCGCCGCTTTGATCTCTTCAATTGCATTGTAAATGATGGAATACAAGCGAATATCAATTTGCTCTGTTTCTGCTAATTTACGCGCACTGATAGAAGGACGTACCTGGAATCCGACGATGATCGCATTGGATGCAGATGCCAACAATACATCCGACTCACTAATTGCACCAACGGATTTATGTATGATTTTAACTTGTACTTTTTCAGTTGACAATTTTTGTAACGAGTCAGCAAGTGCTTCTACTGAACCATCCACGTCACCTTTCACGATCACGTTCAATTCCTTGAAATCACCAATTGCCAAACGTCTTCCGATCTCATCAAGGGTAATATGCTTGTTGGTACGGATACCTTGCTCACGTTGCAACTGAAGACGCTTAGAAGCAATCTCTCTTGCTTCACGTTCATCTTCCATGATGTGAAACTTATCACCTGCTTGTGGTGCACCGCTCAAACCAAGCATAGATACTGGCATTGCAGGACCTGCTTCTTTCACGATCTGACCACGCTCATTGTGCAAAGCTTTTACTTTACCGCTGAAACAGCCCGCTAACACAATATCTCCTACACGTAATGTTCCTGCTTCAACTAAAATGGTACTCACGTATCCACGACCTTTATCCAACTCGGATTCAATTACGGTTCCGCTTGCATTTTTATTCGGGTTTGCTTTTAAATCCAGCAACTCCGCTTCTAACAATACTTTCTCTAATAAATCATCAATGTGTAAACCTTGTTTCGCCGATATTTCCTGGCATTGGAATTTACCACCCCATTCTTCCACAAGGATATTCATTTGTGATAAGGCTTCACGGATCTTATCAGGATTCGCACCAGGTTTATCAATTTTATTGATCGCAATCACAATTGGTACACCCGCTGCTTGCGCGTGATTGATGGCCTCTACCGTTTGAGGCATTACACTGTCGTCCGCCGCTACCACAATGATGGCAATATCTGTAACCTGGGCACCACGTGCACGCATCGCTGTAAACGCTTCGTGACCCGGTGTATCAAGGAAGGTAATGGTTTTACCGTTTTCCAATTTTACATTGTACGCACCAATGTGCTGCGTAATTCCTCCGGCCTCACCGGCAATTACGTTGGCTTTACGAATATAATCGAGTAAGGATGTTTTACCATGGTCAACGTGACCCATCACCGTCACAATTGGCGAACGAGCCAATAACTGATCAGCAGTATCTTCTTCTTCTTTAATCGCTTCTTGTACCTCAACGCTTACAAACTCTAACTGGTATCCAAACTCTTCTGCAACAATAGCAATGGTTTCCGCATCTAATCGTTGATTGATGGATACGAACATACCCAAACTCATACAAGTGGAGATGATTTCATTCACCGGAACACTCATCATTTGTGCAAGCTGATTCGCAGAAACGAATTCCGTCACCTTAATGATTTTTTTTGCTGCCTCTTGTTGATCAGCTGCTTCCTGAATACGCTCACTTACTAAATCACGTTTTGATTTACGGTGTTTGGATGCTTTTGATTTTCCTGCCCCACTTAAGCGAGCAAGTGTTTCCTTAATCTGAGCCTGAATCTGATCAGGTGTTAATTCAACTTTTAATGGTTTCGCATACTTTCCTCTTTGTGCTGGTGGAGGATTATTGTATTGTTTGCGAGGTGCTGTATTTGTTCCTCCCTGAGTGGAAGGAGCATTGCCACCACCTTGGTTTGGAGTTGCTGGTTTTTTGTTTGAATCCCATGCATCTCCAATCGTTCCGCCACCAAAACTTTTCTTGATGCGTTTACGTTTTTTCTTGTTGTCGTTGTTATTATTATTGACAGACGAAGAAGCAACTGGTTTTTTACGATCATCTTTTACAGGTAACTCTATTTTACCCATAATTTTAGGACCTTCCAGCTTCTCTACTTTTGTTTCGTAGAAATTTTCTTTTTCTGGTTCGTGTGATTCTACAATCTCACTTTCCGCTATTTCAAGTTCAGGTTCTTTTTCAGCAACCGGTAATTTTTCTTCAACAACTTTTGCTTTAATTTCTTCTACTTCTTTCGCTGGTTTTGTTTTTTCCTTCGCTTCTGTTGTTTTTGTTTTCTTTTCTTCTTCTTTCCCTGCCTTTGCTTTTTTCTCTGGTTTTGTTTTGCTGTTAAGTGCGTCTAAATCTATTTTATCAATCACCTTCAACTTCACTTCCGATTCCGCTTTCGCTTTCGGAGCTTCCTCCTCTTTCTTCGCAGCAGGTACTTCTTTCTTTGCAACCGGTTCAGCTGCTTTTTCAACAACTGGAGGGATATTACTTACATTTTTAATGATAATATCTTCCTCTTCTTCCGGCTTCTTTGTTTCTTTTTTTACTTCTTCGTCAAATGCAATGCTTTCTTTTTTAGCACGTGTACTCGTTGTGACTTGTTTTGCTTCTTCTTTTGCAGCTTTTTCAGATTGGTATTCATTCGATAGCAGTGCGTAAAGGTCATCAGACAATTTAGCCATAGGATTATTCTCTATAACATGCCCTTTACTTTTAAGAAAATCAGTGATAGTGGAAACACTAACATTGAGTTCCTTTGCTACTTTACTTAACCGCTGTGCTTTGTTTTCTGACATATGAATGTTTAAAATCGTTTAATTCCTGCCTAAGAAGCAATGAAATTAGTCATTTATTAGATAATGAATGCATTTTTTCTAAATAATAAATTTCCAATAACCTTATTCAAATTCTGATTGCAGAATCTGTTTTACTTCTACGACCGTTTCTTCCTCTAAATCCGTGCGTCTTACTAGTTCATCCGTTGAAAGTTCCAATACGCTTTTTGCTGTATCACAACCAATACCTTTCAACGCATCCAGTATCCAGCTTTCAATTTCATCTGAAAATTCTTCCAGATCCACATCTTCTGTATCAATATCTGTATCACGGTATACATCTATTTCATATCCTGTTAATTTTCCTGCTAATTTAATGTTATGTCCTCCCTTTCCAATGGCCAATGAAACCTGATCCGGTTTTAAAAATACCTCTGCGCGTTTGGTCTCATCATCAATTTTAACAGAAGTGATTTTTGCCGGGCTTAACGAACGTGTAATAAATAAAGTTGGGTTGTTTGTATAGTTAATTACATCAATATTTTCATTACGTAATTCACGTACGATACCATGAATACGGGAACCTTTCATTCCCACGCAAGCTCCAACCGGGTCAATTCTATCATCATACGATTCAACCGCAACTTTAGCGCGCTCGCCTGGTTCACGTACAATCTTTTTAATCGTAATCAACCCATCAAATACTTCCGGAACTTCCAATTCAAACAAACGCTCCAAAAATGCAGGAGACGTACGGGAAAGAACAATAACGGGTGAATTGTTTTTCATATCCACACGTTGTACCACGGCTTTTAATGAATCGCCTTTTTTAAAGAAATCCGATGGAATTTGTTCTGATTTTGGCAACAACAATTCATTTCCGTCTTCATCCAGGATAAGAAGTTCCTTTTTCCAGATTTGATAAACCTCTCCGGTCATGATCTCACCAATTTTTTCCTTGTATTTTTTATACAAGCTATCTTTTTCCAATTCAAGGATTTTGGAAACCAGGTTCTGACGCACAGCCAGTACCGCGCGTCTTCCGAAATCCAATAATTTTACCGGTGTCGTAATCTCTTCTCCCAGTTCCAGGTCTGCATCAATTTTTTGAGCTTCGGTCAAGCTAATGTGCTTTGCTTCATCATAATCAAAACTGTCTTCTGCAAATTCATCATCCACTACTTCACGGTTATGCCAGATTTCAATATCCCCACGATCAGGGTTAACAATGATATCAAAGTTTTCGTCGGAGCCGTATTTCTTCAATAACATACTGCGAAATACATCTTCAATAATGCTCATCAGCGTGGCTCTGTCAATGTTCTTTACTTCTTTGAATTCCGAAAACGATTCAATTAAATTGATACTTTCCATTTGTTTAAATATTAAAATAAAATTACAACTTTAGTTTCTTTGATTTGATTAAATGTTAATGTGATGTTATTTATGATCTCTTGTTTTGCTTTCTTTCCTTCTACTTTTTCTTTACTTTTTGTTTCTAATACAATTCCTTCTGTTGTTGCAGATAATAGTTTTCCTGTGAGCTTCTTATTTTCTTTTGTCACTACATCAATATACTTCCCAATATTTTTTTGATACTGACGGAGTATTTTAAAAGGCTCTGAAAGGCCTGGAGACATTACGCTTAACTCAAAGTCATCTTTCTCCCGATCTAAATTAAATTCGATATGCCTGCTCATAGCCACACAATCTGCAATGGATACTCCTTTATCATTATCCAATAACACCGTAATCTTATTCCCTGGCTTTACACTGATATCAACAATAAAATTGCTTCCTTCGGAAACCTTCTCTTCTGCAAGCTTTTTTATTAAGTCTATTGTAATCATTCTGAACTATAACAACGGAAAGAGGGGACTGATGTCCCCTCTTAAAATTAAACTCTTTCTTAATGAGGATACAAATATACAAAAAAAAAGTTAGTTAACAAATTCATCTGCTATATTTTACTTTTTCATCTACATTTTTTCATTATTAAGCAACCAAATTGCTTTTTTTTGCGTCTTAGTATTAATATAAACACAATAAGCGTTTAATATCATCTTAATCAGAGAATTAATAAAAATTTTTACCTTTGTCGAAATTAAATTGAATTTTATCTACATTTGTATCTCGTTTATCTTTTTAATTTGTTATTTAATCGAAAACTAACGCTTCAAAAAAACAAAAAATTATGCAAAATCTTATGGAAATATCAAAGACTGCTAAGCGTAAATTGACCAAGGTTAGTTTATTAATAGCTGCGAATGCGCTTGCTACAGTCAATCAAGTTATGGCTCAGGCTGATCCATCGGTTGAGAATATTCAAAAAACTACAAATGCAGCAAAAGAAGTTGCTAGACATGAAGAGTTAATGGGTTATGTGTATATGGTTATTGGATTCGGACTTGTAATCGGGATTGCCTGGTTTACGAATACGAGAGTTCAAAAACGTAGAAATGAAGAAGCTGCTCAAAAAGCTGCCTCACGTCATCATCACCACCATC
>DASRRA010000222.1:0-1886 GCA_035696085.1 Bacteroidia bacterium
CGCTAAAATCAAATTGAATACTCTGAAAGCCATCCGTGTATTTCAAATTGTCGAGGATTTCAGTACAGAGTTCTTTTAATTTTATTTGTTCGAGCGTAATGGTGAGTCTTTTATTTCGGGAGTAATCCAGAATTTCATTGATAAAGGCCTCCATTTTATTTACACTCTTTTCAATTTTGTTAAAATATTCAATGCTTGCGGAGGTGTCGAACTTACTTACATTTACTAATCCTAAAATTGATTTTAACGGAGCACTCAAATCATGCGATACACTGTAAACAAAGCGATCCATTTCTACGTTAGCCACCTCGAGGTCTTCATTTCTCCTTTTGAGTTTGCGTTCGATGGCAACCAAATCGCTGATGACCCTTCCAACAACAGCTGCAAAAACATATAAAACACTAATTCCTAAAAATATTTCAACGATGTCTTTATCGTTACGCAGGTCCATGAATTTATATTCAGGCAATAAGGATGGAAGGATATAGGTGATTAAGTAAATGTAAAAATTTGTTACCACAGCAATTCCAAAACCAAAACGGATGGCAGAGTACAAGGAGAATACTCCGTATACAAACCAATAACTTCTGAAGTCAATAGTAAAAACAAAAACCAGCAACAGAATAGCAATAGAAGTCAACTCAATCCATTGTAATCTGGTGAGCATTATTTTTCGTGAATAAGTTTTAACCGGGTATCGTGTCAACCCCATCTTCGACATGAACGGTGTTATAAAATATAAAACGAGCAAGGAAACCCCAAAGCTGGAAGTAAACTCACCAAGGCAGTTACGCAAAAACTCAAAAGAGAAACTTTCAACAGCATGGCCACCAAATAAGATAAACAGACTTTGAAGCGTAAGGAGCTCCGGAATGATTGGGATAATAATACCCAGTAAAAGAAATAAAAGGAGATTCCTGATGTCCGGTAACCAGTATTCTCCTTTTGCTTTATACGAGAATAGATACCAGGAAATCAACACCATGAATGCTTCCGGAAAAGAAAAGATAAACCAATTACTTACCTCCGGTATTTCCCATAAGAACGAGCTTAAAACTGCGTTGATATAAACCATCGGCACAGCCCGCCAAGGCCCCCACCAGTTAACCAGTATTATTCCAAAAGCCGTTGGTAAATAGATCGCTGAAATACCGTCATCAATTTTGAATTGCACTGAAATCTGACTGGCTATATGCAAAATGAGTAACCCCACAACCCACGTCCACCAGGGGAGGGCTCGTTCATTTGGCGTAGGTTTTACCTCAGTTAAAGACATTGAAAGGGTGCATGTTTTACTAAATATAATTATAGCATCAAAAAAACAACGCGAATGACTAGAAGGTGTAAGAAAAAAGGGATTAATGCAATTTTATGATTATGGAAGGTGGCTGAATAAGTCCTTAAATGAAAACGGAGAGCAAATGCCCTCCGTTTTTTGGGTACATATTTAAATTATTATGCATTTACTTCCACTTCACCCTTTTCAAAGGCTTCAATTGGCAAGCAACTGCAAACTAAATTTCGATCACCATAGGCATTATCAATTCGGCTAACAGAAGGCCAGAATTTGGCCTCTTTAACAAACGGTAATGGGTAAGCAGCTTTTTGGCGGCTGTAAGGGCGATCCCATTTATCTGCTGTAATAACAGCAGCTGTATGTGGTGCATGTTTCAGTACATTGTTTTCTTTATCAGCTTTTCCTTCTTCTACCTCACGAACTTCATTTCTGATTTCAATTAAGGCATCACAGAAACGATCCAATTCTTCTTTCGTTTCACTTTCTGTTGGTTCAATCATCAATGTTCCGGCAACCGGGAATGAAACGGTAGGTGCGTGAAATCCATAGTCCATTAAACGTTTGGCAATGTCTTCTACTTCTACACCTG
>DASRRA010000223.1:0-2751 GCA_035696085.1 Bacteroidia bacterium
TTAGGATGGCTAAACTTACAGTCTTACAAAAAGAAAATATTCATAGCAGGAAATCATGACAATAATGCGGATAAGAAATTCGAATGGGATGAATCAATTTCATACCTCTGCGACTCAAGCACAGAATTCGAAGGATTAAAAATTTACGGAAGCCCTTGGACAAAAACGTTTCCTCGAATGAACCCTAAATGCAAAGCTTTCACTGTTGATACTGAAGAAGAGCTAGAGGGCAAATGGGCGATTATCCCTGAGGATATTGATATTTTGATTACACATTCACCCCCTTATGGCATTCTAGATAAAAATTCTAAGCAAGAGCATTGTGGTTCCGAATCACTTTTTAAGGAGTTATACAGAATAAAACCGAAATTACATGTTTTTGGTCATATTCATGAAAGTTATGGCATTTTAGGTAATTTACCAGAACACTATTCCATCAATCAATTCGTCAACGCATCCCACGTCAACGAAAGATACCAACCTGTGAATAGCCCTGTGAGGATTGATTTATGATAGCAATGAGCGCGATATGCTTATTGATTTCAATACTGGGTGGAATATTAGGGGGTTTGTTAGCAACCAGTACATCAGATATATTTAAAAAATAAACTAGTAAGGATTGAGTTATGACGGAATGGATTAAATATGAAGATCAAAAGCCAACAACTGATATAACGGCGCTAGTTTTTAATGAAAAAGGATTTATGTGCGGTGGAGATGTTTTAGCACTTTATTGTCATCGTTATGAAATATGGAGACTTTATGATCCAAACTATAGTCCAGCTTTGACTTTAGAAGTATCTCATTATTTACCTATTCCATCTCTACCAAAGATTATATAATGGAATGGATAAGCGTTAAAGACAAATGGCCTCTTGATAGACAAGCAGTTATTTTTTATGTTAAAGATAGAGAGGATTGTTTTTGTGGTTTTTTTGAAAAAATCCCAACACATAGAAATATTGAATCCAACAGACGAAATATTTTTTATGAGAATCTAGATGATTGGTGGTTTGAGGATGAAGAAGTAACCCACTGGATGCCACTACCCCCACCTCCTTAATCATTATCCGCCTCATTCTTTTGTCTTAAATAGATTACAAATGCATTTGCGCCATTTATTTTTTCAATTTTGGGAGTATATCTGCCTAATACATCCTCTTTTTTAAGTGAAAAAAGATTTAAAAAAGATTGGATTGCTGCTGTGGCTGTATTACCATTTTTTCTTCTGGTAATTTTTTTAGTAGTAGTTTGTTCTGTTGCATTTGTAAAAAAAAGCACAATTGCATTATTACTTTTACTATACCCAATTGTCATATAATTTTCTTTTATATCCCTAAGAACGATAGAATTAAAAAGTATATTTACCGTTCCAGAAGGGGTTTTATAAAAAGTAATACACTTATCTCTACTTCTAATTCTAGGAATGTCCTTTGGAATAAATAAATCTTCCCAACTCATGGCATCTCCTTTTTTTGTAGGATATTATGGGTAAAGAGTTAGTATTTGTATACTAAATCTTAACCCCAATTCTTATCAGGATCATCCTCATGTGGAATATGGGGATGAGGAATAATATCTTCTGGAAGAGGCAGAGGAAAAGGAAATGGTACTGGGCATGGAAAACATTCCTTATCTATATTCCCACGAAGCTTTCCATTTGAACAATAACTAGCACATACGATCACTATAAAAGCTGTTCCGTAAATTAGCATTCTCCAAAACGATATTCCTTTATATGATGAATATTTCATGCTAAATGCTCCCAATGAATTTTAGTTACACTTGTTTCTTGTTTTTGGAAAAATGATTTAAATAAAACTATGCCAAAGAAAACAAATGCGATGAGAATCAAAAGAACGATAGCCTTTTTAGATACTGTTTGCTCTTTATGCATAATTTCTTGTTCCCAATAATTTACAAATACAGTTTATAGACATAAGAATTTAAAGCAAATATTTTTGGAGAAAAATGAAGCAACGAATTCTAGTAAATAGCTATTTGGTTCCTGGATGGGTAATCGCAGCGATACTTTCTTGGTCGGTCAATCAATCTATATTATGGGTAATTGCTCATATGTGCTGTTCATGGTTTTATGTAGTTTATTGGATATGCAAGTACAGTTTTGTTCCATCATGGCTTCTGGGAAAAATCGTATTGTAGAGGAGGAAGGTACTCTTCAAAATCATCATTAAAAATTGGCCGATGGTTTAAATAATTTATAATTATAATTGCTAAGAAAATTGCTAAGAGAACTGTATATATATATTTAAATTTATTTTCTTTATACATAATTTTTATATTTCCACTTTAAGCCCAGTTTATGAATTAAAAAATTTAAGTCAAAGTTTTGGATAGTAAATCTAAAAAAACCCATATGGCATTGAAATTTGTAGAATGTTAAAATAAAGAGTTAACAGGAAGTATGCTATGGGCTCACCATTTTTAAGACCAAACGATACATCGACTGGTGGTGCTGGAGGAAATGGAGCTGCTGTTAATGGAGGAATCGGAAAGGTTTCCGTTGCTATTCCACCATGGCCAAGAGATAAGCCTTTTCCATGGCCTTACCCTAACTCAGCCCTTCAAGGAGCCGTCGGTGGTGCTGGAGGGATAGGTAAGGTATCAGTTCCAAAACCTCCCTATTATGGGCCATTTCAGCCATATTGGCCATATGCAGTGCCTGATCAAGATTTTAGAGGGCTTATAACAAATCCAGTGAGATCGTAATGAATACTGTTCAATTTCCTG
>DASRRA010000224.1:0-5601 GCA_035696085.1 Bacteroidia bacterium
TTAAAAGAAACAGATGAAATAGCTGCTGTTACAAAGGTTGATGTAGAAGATGCAGTTGCAGAAATTGATGAAACGGCTGGCGATATAAATGATCATTCAGCTACACCACCTGTTGCAGGGGATGCAGAAGAAACACAATCAACTGAAAATTAATTCGTTTAATAAATCTAAAACAATATCTATAAATAAAACAACCCTATGAAAAAAATAGCAATACTGTTATTAATTGTGCTACCGTTAATGACAGCTTTTTCTCAAAATGCGAAAGTGACGAATGCCATTAATTACCTGAAGGCATACAAAAGCGATAATAGCTTGGAGTCTTTACAAAAGGCAAAAGAAAACATCGACCTTGTATCACAAAACCCAGAGTTTAAAGATCAACCAAAAGTTCTAAAATTAAAAGGTGATATTTATGTGGAGTTGTTCGAAAGCAATTTACAAGCGGAAACAAAAAAATTATCATCCATTGCTGACCCGGGTGCCCGTTCTCTTGCTGCGTATAAAGCTACACCTACAGCAGAATTAGATGAAGCAGCTACTGCTTATGCTGCAGCAAAAGCAAATGACAAAAAAGGGATTTATGCATTAGAGGTTTCTAATGGTAATGTTAGAATATTGAACCACTACTTTAACAAAGGAAACGGAAATTTTAATGATCAAAAATTTGCGGATGCCTTGCAAATGTATGAGAAAGCCTCAGCACTGGATGAAACGAATGATACTTCCTTATTAAATAATATGGCTGCCAGTGCATTGTATGCGAAAGATTTCGCGAAGTCAAAAGCAAACTATTCAAAAATGGCAGAGCTTAAAGTGGGTGGAGCAAGTACTTACAATTCATTGGTACATTCTTATTTCAACTTAAAGGATACAACCGGTGGAATGGATGTATTGAAAAAAGGAAGAACACTTTATCCTGGTGATGGTGATTTGTTAAATACAGAAACAAATTATTATTTAGCTAAAAATAAAAGCGAAGAAGCATTAAAAAATTTAAATGTAGCCATTACTGCCCGCCCTCAGGAAGCTACGCTATACCTAGTAAGGGGTGGAGTTTACGATAAAATGGCAAACCCAGTAGATGCAAATGGAAAAGATCTTCCAAAACCAGCGAATGTTGCTGAGCTTATGAAATCAAGTGAGGCGGATTACAAAAAAGCGATTTCCATTTATGAAACGGCAAAACCAGAAAATGCAGAAGACGCAGAACAATTGAAAATATCTTATTCTTCCGCATTGTTTAACTTGGGTATTATTTACTTTAACAACGGTGCGAATATCTCTAAATCGGCAGATAAAATTACAGATAATGCAAAATTTGCTGCTGAGAATAAAAAGGCAAATGAAGAATTCAATAAAGCATTACCTTATTTAGAAAAAGCACATCAGCTAAAACCAGATGCACAAACAGTTTATGCATTGAAACAGATTTATACCCGTTTAGAAATGACAGCAAAATTGAAAACGCTGAACGACGGAATGAAAAATTGATTTTTGTTTTGTTTAATGTAAAAGTGAGAACTAGTTTTGTTCTCACTTTTTTTTTGACTTTACCCCACTTATCTTGAAAAAAGAGATTAATTATAGGATATGAAAATAATGTTAGAAACACCACGATTAATTTTAAGAGAAATGAATGAGAAAGATGTAGATGCCTTGTGGGAGCTTGATTCAGACCCGGAAGTACATCGCTATCTTGGTAACAAACCCGTTCAAAGTAAAGAAGAAATAAAAAAACAGATTGAGGGCAGTCAGCGGCAATACACAGAAAATGGTATCGGCCGCTGGGCAGCAATAGAAAAAGAAAGCGGTAATTTCATTGGCTGGACGGGTTTGAAGTTGGTTAAAAATGAAACCAATAAACACATTCATTATTACGATTTAGGCTATCGCTTTATTCGCAAATACTGGGGAAAGGGTTATGCGTTTGAAACCGCAGCAGCTTCTGTAAAACACGCTTTTGTTACAATGCAGCTAAAAGAAATATATGCGATGGCTGATATTAGAAATATCGCTTCCAATAAAGTTTTGCAGAAATCAGGGTTGAAGTTGATAGAGCAATTTGATTTCAATGGTGTTGATCACAATTGGTATCATTTATTAAGAGAAGAATGGAGGAAAAAAGCATGATTGGTCAATTGCGCAACACCCTTTTTATTTTATTTCTTATAGGTGGTAGCACCCTGTATGCGCAACATACCTGTGTTTTTGTGGGTTCTTTTAATTGGAGCAAAGACACAGTTGGAATATATGTTTACGAACTGGATACCGTTCATGGAACCCTTGAAAAAATAACGGACTATACTGGTATCTCCAATCCTTCTTATTTAACCATATCATCATCCGGAAAATACATTTATGCTTGTACAGATAGTAAGACTCCACATGCAGGAAGCGTGAGCAGTTTTGAATTTAACTACGCGGATAAATCCTTACGTTTTATAAACAGCCAACCCAGCAAAGGCGAAAATCCGGTGTATGTCAGCGTCACACAAAATGAAAAGTGGTTGGTGGAAGTAAATTATACAGAAAGCGGTGTTTCCTTTTATCGGCTATTGCCGGAGGGACATATTGATTCCATTGCACAACATTTTCAATTCATAGAAGGAAGCAATATCAATAAAATCAGGCAAGAGAAATCACATGTACATGCCGCTGTTTTCTCTCCGGATGATAAATTTATTTACTTTACCGATTTAGGAGCAGATCAAATCAGGTGTTTTGCATTTGATACGACTAAGTCCCAACTGCTAATCCCCGTAGCACCCAATTCTGTAACAAACTATCCGGGGAGTGGTCCCAGACATTTTACATTTCATCCCAACGGGCATTTTGCCTACTGTATTGAAGAACTTAACGGCTCCATCGAAGTGTATCGTTATAAAAATGGTCGTTTAACGTATTTGCAGCGTATTATTACTCATCCGGCTGAACAAACGGAAGGATTTGAAAGTTCCGATATACATATTTCTCCAGATGGTAATTTCCTGTATGCATCCAATCGCGGAAAAGAAAATAACATTGCTATATTTTCCATTACTAACAACGGAGCACTTATATCAAAGGGGTATCAGTCTACTTTAGGAATACATCCGCGAATATTTGCATTGGACGAGTCCGGTAAGTTTCTTATTGTAGCGAATGTAACAACAGGTAACCTTGTAGTATTCAGGCGTAATGTAAAAACCGGGCTATTAGAAAAGACAGGGGAGGTAAATGGGTTGAAAAATCCTTCTTGTGTAAAAATAAAACGTTATAATTAAGGATGAGCCCTTTAAAAGTTAACACCAAATTTACCACCGATCAATACATTTTGATATCTGTTATCAGGATCTGAATAGGTTTTGAATACACAAGGTGTATATCCCAGGGAAATAAAAATCGTTTCTGTTGTTTCTATCGTTAACCGTACGCCGGCCCAGGCGTTCACATTTACAAACGCAACCTTGTAGGAGTAAACGGAAGGCATTACCCCAAGTTCAGCTACAAGCGACTTTTTCCCAATAAGACCTAATATTCCGGCTTGAACTCCGTAAATACCACGTTCCTGAACATCGGCTGAATTCTTTCCCGCATTATTTATTCCGACGACAAGGTTAGAATGCAGCTTAAATTGGGATCTGGAAAGGAATTCAAATTCGTGAAAAAGGCTGAATACATTTTGTCCGCCGATTTGTGCACCTCCATAAAATGGATGTGTTTCTTTTTGATTCTCCTCTTCCTTCTCTTGACTAAAGCTGGTCAGCTGCAGGATGATGAAGGCGATTGTAAAAAATGACTTATAATTCATAAATCAATAGTTGGCTGGCAAATAAAACGGACTACGTATGCGCTATTTTTTTTAAAATTACATTTTTATTACTTCTTTTCGAAATCAATCTTTAATTATATTTTTTCAATTTAAATTACTTTTAACACCTATAAATTAACCATTCCTTCGCCAAATGCTACCGTTAACTAAAATGAAGGTGTTTTTTATTGTCTGATGCAGTATCTTTCTGAAATTTAGAATATCTTCATCAGGAATAGGTTTTTGAGAACATGAAAAAAACAACGTCAGCGATAAATGGGTTAACCATTTTTGATAAGCTCTATTTCCTTTTCTTTTTGTTATTGCCATTTGTATATAACAACAAACTGGTAGATCCTGTGCTTATTCCTAGGCAGCTCTACTTAACCATTTTCAACGTAATCATTCTTGTTTTTGTTTTCAAAAAAGTTCAAAAAGGTGAATTGATAGTTGATATTTCCTTTTTGAAACTACCTGTTTTTATTTTTCTGGCTGCCTTTTTAGCAATTGTTCTTATTTCTTTTTTCCAATCCATACTGCTTTCTGAAAGCATCTATGTGTTTTCAAAGCTAATGATAGAAGTTGTTTTCTTCCTAATCACTACTTATCTGCTCATTCAAAATCAGATTCAGCTGTCCGTAATCATAAAAACTTTTATCCTGCTTTGTTTGATCATTCTCTTGAAGGGACTTTACCAAGTTATTGGGTTTTCAAAATTCAGTTCTGATTTCTTCGATAATATGATCAGTGTAAATGCCTCTTTCGGGCATAAAAATTTACTTGCTTCCGTTTTGTTTTTAACCTTGCCATTTTTGCTGGCTTCAATTGTTTTGGAAGAAAAGAAGTGGAAAATACTGTCCATTGTTTTGTCGCTGGCAGTGTTTGTATTTATTTGGTTGCTCCAGGCGAAAGCAGTTCTTGTCGCTTGTTTTGTTTTTTCCATACTTGTGCTTTGTTTCTACTTTTTGACACAGAAAAAGGGAGTTCAGCCCTTTACAACCAAGCGTATACTCGCGTTTGGTATCGTGTTCATTCTGGCTTTAAGCATTTTTACTTATTGCAATAAAGATAAGTTTCCAAGATTGTTTGATAAAAAGAGTAGTTATGAGCGTATAGAGCTATGGAGAAATTCTGCGTATATGTTCAAAGAGCATATCTTTTTGGGAGTGGGGGCTGGTAACTGGCAAATTCAGTTTCCTAAATATGGGCTAAGCAATTTTGCCGATCCCAAAGTAAAGCAGGGGATTACCACTTTCCAGCGGCCTCACAACGATTTCTTATGGGTAGGATGTGAGCTTGGAATAATGGGACTATTGATTTACCCAACCATTTTTATTTTCATGGGGTACTATTTAATAAAGCTCATTCGGAGCACGGATAAAAACTGGTTGTATCGTTTGCTGCTGGCGGCTATTGTGGGGTATGTATTAATTGCATGTGTTGATTTTCCGTTGGAAAGAATTGAGCACCAATTACTACTATTTGTTATTTTTTCAATTGTAGTAGCTGATTATTACAGGCTGCAATTTAGTCAGGATAAAAAAGCTAAACCTACAACTATTTCTTATTTGGGCTTTTTGATTATTCCTGTATTGCTTTCGTTGTTGGTGGCAGTTAACCGCTTTAGTGGAGAATACCATACAAAAAAGCTATATAGCTTCGAGCAAACTGACAATTGGGAAAAAATGCAAAGAGAAGCAGACATGGCCATCAATTCTTTTTATAAAATAGATCCCACTTCAGCACCAATTGAGTGGTATAAAGGTGTCGCCTTGTTTTCACAAGGAAATATACAGGATGCAAAACAA
>DASRRA010000225.1:0-10235 GCA_035696085.1 Bacteroidia bacterium
AATTGTTAATAGAAATTACCCCGCGCATAGATAGTATTTTTAATTTTGATTACGAAACAAAAGCGCAGGTTTCAGCAGATAAAAAGTATGATGTGACTATTACCGGAAACAGCATTATATTTTTGAAAGGCAATCAATTCCTTATTCAAAATCTATTGGAAAGCGTGTTGTTGGCAATTATCCTTATTGCAATTGTATTGTACAGTTTGTTTATGTCACCCAATATGATTCTTGTTTCGGTGATTCCAAGCCTTATTCCATTAATGATTACTGCAGGTATCATGGGTTTTTGTCATATTTATATCAAGCCCAGCACTATATTGGTATTCAGTATTGCATTCGGAATTGCCTCCGATGGAACGCTTTATTTTCTTACCAAATACAGGCAAGAGATGAAGGTTTCGCGTGGTAGTATCTCTAAAGCTGTTTCGTTAACAATAAAAGAAACAGGTGTAAGCATGATTTATACGGCTATTATTCTGTTTTGCGGCTTCGGGATTTTTTCAGCATCAAGCTTTGGTGGAACTGCTGCGCTGGGGATATTAATTTCCGTAACTTTGCTGATCGCTTATTGTTCCAATTTGGTTTTATTACCTTGTTTTTTACTTACACTGGAAAGAAGATTAACAACCAAAGCATTTTTACAAGAGCCTTTGATTGATGTATTTGATGAAGAAGAAGATATTGATCCGGATGAATTAAAAATTAAAAAGGACAACACTTAAAATAAATTAAAGTTAAAAATGAAAGGAATTATTTTAGCCGGTGGATCGGGAACACGCCTGCATCCACTAACACTTGCGGTAAGTAAACAATTGATGCCGGTTTATGACAAACCAATGATTTATTATCCATTATCCGTTTTGATGATGGCTGGTATCTCAGAAATTTTAATTATTTCTACGCCGACGGATCTTCCAAATTTTGAGCGCCTTTTAGGTGATGGCTCCACCATCGGTTGTAAATTTAGTTATGCAAAGCAGGAAGTTCCAAACGGACTTGCACAAGCATTTGTTATTGGCGAAAAATTCATTGGTAAAGATAAAGTAGCACTTGTGCTGGGGGATAATATTTTTTATGGAACAGGGTTAGGAAGATTATTGTGCGAACATCAAAACCCGGATGGAGCTGTTGTATTTGCATATCACGTTTCCGACCCTGAACGATATGGAGTGGTGGAGTTTGATGAAAACAATAAAGCGATTTCCATTGAGGAAAAACCATTAAAACCAAAATCAAATTATGCCGTTCCGGGATTATATTTTTACGATAACAATGTGATTGAAATTGCAAAAAACCTGAAACCAAGTGCCAGAGGTGAATATGAAATTACAGATGTAAATAAATATTATCTGGAAAATAAAAAATTGAAGGTTGGTATTTTGGATAGAGGAACCGCATGGCTGGACACAGGTACATTTGCCTCTTTAATGCAAGCCGGACAATTTGTACAGGTAATTGAGGAACGACAAGGATTAAGAATAGGATGTATTGAAGAGATTGCTTATCGCATGGGGTATATAAATAAGGAGCAATTAAAAGCAATCGCTCAACCGCTGTTGAAAAGCGGTTACGGAAATTACCTGATGAAAATGATAGAATAATAACCATTTCAGTAGTGTGTTTTGAATAAGATAATTGAATACCAAACGTATATTGAAAAAGCTTTAAAGGATAAGCAATACGGTTCTAACCCCAAAGAATTATATGAGCCGATCCGCTACATTATGTCGCTGGGCGGGAAACGCCTGCGGCCGGTACTTGTTTGTTTGGGTTGCGATTTCTTTGATCAGCCATTCGAAAAAGCAATACATGCAGCGCTTGCCATAGAGATCTTTCACAACTTTACATTGGTTCATGACGACTTGATGGATAAAGCACCATTAAGAAGGAATCAACAAACGGTTCATGAAAAGTGGAATGGAAACATTGCCATATTAGCTGGCGATGCGATGATGATTGCAGCTTACCAGGAATTGAATAAACTCGATGTGAAAATTATACCAGAACTTATTGCTGTCTTTAGTCAAACAGCCCTCCAGGTTTGTGAAGGACAACAGTTGGATATGAATTATGAAAAAGTGCAGAAGGTTTCAATTCAACAATATCTAAAAATGATTGAATTAAAAACAGCCGTACTTGTGGGAGCAAGCTTGAAGATGGGTGCAATCATTGGTAATGCACGAGCCGAAGATGCGAATAGCTTATATGATTTTGGGAAACATATTGGAATTGCATTTCAATTGCAGGACGATATACTGGATGTGTATGCCGATGAAAAGAAATTCGGAAAACAAAAAGGTGGAGATATTATTGCCAATAAAAAAACATATCTTTTGCTAAAAGCCATTGAAATGGCAGAAGGTAACCGCTATATGAAAGAGGAATTGAATCAATGGATCAATGCGCCACACTTTGATGCCGCAGAAAAAGTAGAAGCTGTTACCAACATCTATAATTTTTTAAATGTAAAAGAATTGGCCCGTAATGAAATGAAAAAGCATTACGACACAGCTTTAGCCTGCTTAAAGAGCATCCCTGTAAATGAACAAAAAAAACAAGTATTAATTGATTTTGCAGAAAGCCTTATGGTTCGTGAAGTGTAAAATTAATTGTTTCGAAATAAATGGTTAAGTGCACTATTCAAAGTAGGAAACTTAAACCTATACCCGGCATGTTCTATTTTTTTATTGGAAACTCTGCTCCCTTCCAATACAACAACAGCCATTTTACCTAGGAACATTTTTAGAATAAAGCCCGGTACATTTGGCATAATCAAAGGGCGATGTAAAACACGTGCAATCATTTTGGTAAGTGTTTTATTGGTAACATGTTCTGGCGCTACCGCATTGTAAGCACCTTGCATTTGTGTATCTTCAATCGCTTTTATATATAAGCCACAAATATCATCCAGGTGTATCCAGGGTACATATTGCCTGCCGCTACCTAAAGGGGAGCCAACGTAGAATTTAACAGGCATCGCGATTTTTTTTAAGGCACCACCATCTTTCCACAATACAACACCTGTCCGAAATTTTACAACACGAATACCGAGTTGAGAAATAGATGTGGCTGCCTCTTCCCATTTTTTGCACACCATTCCTAAAAAATCTGAATAAGGCGAATCCTTTTCTGTGTAAATTTTTTCTGTGGTTATACCCCCATAAATTCCAACACCGGATGCAGAAACAAAACCTTTCAATGCCTTGTTTGTTTTTTGCAAGGTGTTAAACAGGAGCTCTATGCTCTTTACACGACTATCAATTATTTCTTTTTTCTGAGTTTCACTCCAGCGGTGATGAGTAATACCTTCACCTGCCAAATGGATAATATAATCTGCTTCTTTTACAGCTTGCTCATCAATGGTTTGTTTTTCTACATTCCACTCGAATGTTTCAACATCACTTTTTTTTGCAGCGGATCGGCTAAGATGGATAACACGATATCCCTTTTCCTTCAATTGAACCGTCAGATGTGTTCCAATCAAACCACTCGCACCTGTTATTAAAATTGTTTCCATACCCGATGATTATAAAAGAATTGTACCGAAAGATAGAAATTTCATAAATCGAAAATGATTTTCTAAAATAAAAACTGGAAATCGTATCTTCGTCTCAAATGATATACGATAAACATATTTTTATTTGTGTCAATCAACGAGCAGCTGGCGCTCCAAGAAGAAGCTGCGGCGAGGCACACGGGTTAGAGATTGTGGATGAGTTCAAGAAAAGGTTAAAAGAGTTAAACCTCCCCCTTAAATTACGTGCTCAAAAGGCAGGCTGCCTGGATATTTGTGATTTTGGACAAACGGTAGCTATTTATCCGGAAGGTATATTTTATGTGGGCGTAGAGCTAACTGATGTGGAAGAGATCATTCAGGAACATATTATTCAAAACAAACCCGTTCAGCGCTTGTTACTTGAAAATGTAAAAGCAAAAAAACAATAATAATGTTCGATGTTTCGGCCTATATCAATCGACTGGATCTGATCAAGGATACTGCTGCTCAGGTGATAAAGGATTTTGATATGTTTGGATTGGAAATCAAATTTTCAGGCAATGCGTATAATGCCTATGAAGAATTGTTTGATCAGATCCAACCACACATGGACAAGTTGATTAGCTCTAATCAGCAGAAGTTTTTAGGTATTTTGTACCGCATCGACTTAAGTGAAGAACAGATAAAAAAAGCAGTAAAAGACAATCTTTCCGAACCTTTTTCAAGTATTATTACCGATTTAGTTATAAAAAGGGAACTTCAAAAAGTGGTCATACGTAAGCAATATAAAAAATAGGGTAAGTGTGAGCGTGTGCATGAAGCAAAATTAAGCTCCACTTCTTTTTATTGACTCGATAAGGCGCTAAATGCAAGCTTTCAATTGAATAAAACTACTGATAAGGGGCTCAAATCCTTGGTTATTTTTTTAAGAACACCTTTCAATATTTCTAAATACTCGTATTTGTTGCCTCATTTGAACTAAAAATCATAAATTTGCACTGTTAGAATACAAGTAAGAAACTATGGATAAATTTTCCTTTTTAGGTAATGCAGATACTTCGGCTATTGAAGATCTGTTTCAGCAGTATTTGAAAGATAATAACTCGGTGGAACCCGACTGGAGGCAGTTTTTTGCCGGGTTTGAGTTCGCTCGTAGTAATTATGAAAGCGGAGGACAAGTACCGGAAAGCGTAAAAAAGGAATTTAGCGTTGTTAACTTAATTAATGGCTATCGTACTCGTGGCCACCTGTTTACACAAACAAATCCCGTTCGTGAAAGAAGAAAATATTCACCAACATTGGATATCGAAAACTTCGATTTGTCAACTGCCGACTTGGAAACTGTGTTTCAAGCTGGTGCACAAATTGGAATCGGGCCGGCAAAATTAAAAGATATTATTGCGCATTTGCACCAAACGTATTGTCAATCAATCGGTGCAGAATTCATGTACATCCGTACACCTGAAATCATTAAATGGCTTCAGGAAAAAATGGAAGCCAGCAAAAACACACCTAAATTTTCCCTGGAGGAAAAACAAACCATCCTGAATAAATTAAATCAAGCAGTAACATTTGAAAATTTCTTACATACGAAATTTGTCGGACAAAAACGTTTTTCGCTGGAAGGTGCTGAAACCACCATTCCTGCCTTGGATGCCGTATGCGAAATAGGAGCAGAAATGGGTATTCAGGATTTTGTGATTGGTATGGCACATCGTGGACGCTTGAACGTGTTGGCCAATATTTTAAATAAAACATACAAAGATATTTTCACAGAGTTTGAAGGTCGTCCTTCGGAAGACTCCGTGTTTGATGGAGATGTGAAGTATCACATGGGTTACTCCAGCGACTTAAAAACCAATACCGGTAAACAAGTTCACTTGAGCTTAACACCTAATCCAAGCCACTTGGAGGCGGTAGATCCTGTTGTGGAAGGTATTTGCAGATCAAAAATTGATAACCTTCATAAAGGTGATAACAATAAGGTATGTCCGATTCTGATTCATGGAGATGCTGCTATTGCCGGACAAGGAATCGTGTACGAAGTGGTTCAGATGAGCCAGTTGGAAGGATACAAAACCGGAGGAACCATTCACATGGTGATCAATAACCAGGTTGGCTTTACTACTAATTACCTGGATGGTCGCTCCAGTACGTACTGTACAGATGTTGCGAAAGTGGTGTTATCACCGGTGTTCCATGTGAACGGTGACGATGTGGAAGCACTTGTATTTGTTTGCAGAATGGCAATGGAGTTCCGTCAGAAATTTCATCGAAATGTATTCATCGATATTTTATGCTACCGTAAATACGGTCATAATGAAGGGGATGAGCCTCGTTTCACACAACCATTGCTTTACAAAGCCATTGCAGCACACCCGAATGCAAGAGAAATTTATTTAAAACAATTGATACAAGAAGGTTCTGTTTCTGCTCAAGTAGGAAAAGAAATGGAGACCAAGTTGAAAAATTTGCTTCAGGAAAAATTGGATGAAGCCAAACAAACTGATAAAGCAAAAATTACTTCCTTCCTTGAAGGGCAATGGAAAGGCTTAAAAATGGCTGAACCCGATGCGTTTGATAAATCACCGAATACAGCGGTTGATAAAAAGGTCTTCCTGGATATTGCCAAAAAAATTGTGACACTTCCAAAAGACAAGAAAGTGTTTACAAAAATCCAAAAATTATTTGATGACCGTGCTGCCATGATTACCAATGATAATTATGATTGGGGAATGGGAGAATTAATGGCGTATGCAACATTAATGAACGAAGGTCACAATGTACGATTTAGCGGACAAGATGTAGAACGCGGTACGTTTTCACACCGTCATGCAGTTGTAAAATTTGAAGATTCGGAAGATGAATTTATTCCATTAAATAACTTTGGCGCATCTGGCAAATTAAATATTTACAATTCCCTGTTATCCGAATATGGTGTATTGGGATTTGAATTTGGTTATGCATTGAGTGCTCCAAGTTTCTTGACAATATGGGAAGCACAGTTTGGAGATTTCTTCAATGGTGCACAAATTATGATTGATCAATTCATTACTTCTGCTGAAGCAAAATGGAGAAGGATGAATGGATTGGTAATGTTATTACCTCATGGATATGAAGGACAAGGCCCGGAGCACTCAAGTGCCCGTATGGAAAGATTTCTGCAACAATGTGCAGGAAACAATATGCAGGTTGTAAATTGTACAACACCTGCTAATCAATTTCATGTGTTGCGTCGCCAGTTAAAACGTGATTTCAGAAAACCATTGGTTTGTTTTACACCTAAAAAATTATTGCGCTATCCGAGTTGTGTATCCACAGTGAATGATTTTGCAACCGGTGGTTTCCAGGAAGTGCTGGATGATGCAACAGCATCTGCGAAAGCAGTGAAGAAAATTATTTTCTGTTCAGGAAAATTTTTCTACGATTTAATCGAAGCAAAGCAAAAAAGTGGAGCAGAAGGAATTGCAATCGTTCGCGTAGAGCAGTTGTATCCATTTCCTGCATTACAGTTGCAAGCGATTGTAGACAAATACAAAGGAGCAACAGAATTTATCTGGGCTCAGGAAGAACCGGAAAACATGGGAGCTTGGGTACATGTCATGCGGATGTTTACGAAATATGAAAAATTGAATTCGATTCAGTTGAAATATGTGGGCAGAGGTGAAAATGCAAGTCCTGCAACCGGTTTCTCTAAGGTGCATGCAGAACAACAACAAGCAATCATTGATAAATTAATCCAACCGCAATTAGTTAAATAAAAACGAAAGCCTCGTTTAAATTGTAAAAGATATGGCAGTTATAGAAACAAAAGTACCAAGCCCAGGAGAATCGATTTCAGAAGTAGTGATTGCTCGCTGGCTTAAAAAAGATGGTGAGTATGTGGAGAAAGATGAAGAAGTAGCAGAAATAGATTCGGATAAAGCAACATTAACTGTGAATGCGGAGGATTCCGGAGCAGTAAAATTATTGGCTGCAGAAGGGGATACTGTAAAAGTAGGACAAGCTATTTTTTCAGTTGATAACAGTGTAAAAGGTGAAAGCAAGAAAGCGGCTGAACCTGCAAAAAAAGAAGAAAGTAAAGCAGAAGCGCCAAAAGCACCGGCTGAGAAAAAAGCGGAGGTAGTAACTGCAAAGGCAGATAGTTATGCAGCAGGAACGCCTTCACCGGCAGCCAAAAAGATATTGGATGAAAATAAAATTCCTGCATCCAAATTAAATGGTACAGGAAAAGGTGGACGTATTACGAAAGGTGATGCGATGCTGGCATTGGCAGGAGGATTTGATTCTTCTTCAACCGCAGGATGGGGTGGAACACGTGATCAGGATCGTCAGAAAATGAGTGCGTTGCGTAAAAAATTAGCGCAGCGATTGGTATCCGTAAAAAATGAAACAGCAATGCTTACCACTTTTAATGAAGTGGATATGAGTGCTATTTATGCATTGCGTGCAAAATACAAGGACAAATTCAAAGAAGTATATGGTACCAACTTGGGTTTCATGAGTTTCTTTACCAAAGCAGTAACAGAAGCACTGAATTTATTCCCTGCAGTAAACGCTATGATTGATGGAGAAGAAATCGTGTATAATAAGTATGCGGATATTGGAATTGCGGTAAGTGCCCCAAAAGGGTTAGTAGTTCCAGTTGTTCGCAATGCTGAACAAATGAGTTTGGCAGAAATTGAAATTGCGATTAAGAACCTGGCCATCAAAGCAAGAGATAATAAAATTACATTGGAAGATATGAATGGAGGTACATTTACGATTACCAATGGTGGTGTATTTGGTTCCATGATGAGTACGCCAATTATCAATCCTCCACAAAGCGCGATTCTGGGAATGCACAATGTGGTGGAACGTCCGGTTGCGGTAAACGGACAAGTGGTGATTCGACCAATGATGTATGTTGCTTTATCGTACGACCACCGTATTATTGATGGAAGGGAATCGGTAGGGTTTTTAGTTAAAGTAAAAGAGATGTTAGAAAATCCAACGAAAATGTTATTTGGAGGAAAAGATCCGAATGAGATTGTGTTGGGATTATAAAATAGAAATGAAATTAAAATGAAAAGGTGTTTGAGAAATCAGACACCTTTTTTGTTTGCACTAACATGTAAACTATCAAGATCATGTTCTAATAGATAGACCTTTATTGAACTTGCTGGAAAAACAATAATAATCATTTAAATAGTATAAACAGTGATTGGAATTAGTTTTTAATCATTTGAAATAAAAAATAAACATGTTTGTGAATTTTACGATATTTTTCCAAAAACTATTTAGAACCTTTCTGTGTGAAGGCAACAGAATTACCAAAATGAAAAAAAATATGATATTTATTTTATTTGCGATGCTTGTTGCAAATAAAGCGTTCCCGTGGGCAATAACGGGACAAACAAATGTTTGTGCAGGTATTGGTAGTAATCAGCCTCAATATACTTATAAAATAACCGGGTTTCCCGAGGGTTCAACCAATCATCAATTTGCAAGTCCAATTGTTGAGGGTGCTGTGCAAAACTCATCAGCAAATGCAGATGAATTTATTTTAACCTGGATAAGCGATTGTACAACCAGTAGTGCAAAAATTTCAGTTTTATGGGTAAGCTGGTATGAAAAAGATCCCAACGACGCGGATAAAATGATTGCCAAGTCATATACCGGTCCAATTGAATTAGCTGTTAACGTTGCTAGATTAGGTACTATTTCAACCCCATCGTGGAATCTTAACCCTTCTGTATGTAATACATCACCTATAACATATAGTATTGCTCCAGTTTGTGGAGCATCTAATTATTCCTGGAACATACCAACGGGATGGTCACCACAAACAGTTTTAGCGGGAGCAAATTTGACGTCCATAACTGTTATTCCAAATTCTTTAAGCGGTGGAACAATAAAAGTGACAGTTATTAATTCAAATAATGGATGCAACTTAACACGAGCATACAGTGCGACGATTACGCGCCCAGTGGCCTCTCCAGTTTTTACAACTTCAACAACAAGTTACTGTCCATCAGCTACACCCACTGCACAATTTTGTGTAGGAGCTCTATCCAATGCTACAAGCTATTCCTGGATCTATCCTAGTGGTTGGACGGGGCCCGCAACAACAACATCGCCTTGTATCACAGTTAATTTCAATGCACAGTTGAAAACAGGAAATATTTGTTGCCAGGCTTATTATGGTTGTGCGGGATTGTCGAGCGCAGCAGCATGTCTATCTGTAACTACGGAAACTGCACCAAATGATATTGGAGTTTCTTGGGCTTATCCAACCCTTACCGCGTCTACTACAACCCCGGCAAAAAAAATGATGAGTGTTTATTTAGGAAGCTTTTATTGGAGTGTCCAAAGAACTACGCTTGCTTCCTACGGAGGGTACGTGACGTTGAATGTTGCAGATAACTTGTCTCAAAAATCTCCTACAGGTTCAACTGTTACAACATACATGCAGGAAGGAGATATTCTATATATTGAGGGTCATAAAAAAAATTCCTGTGGAACGAGTGCAGGAATCCAAAGAACTTATAAAGTAACAAATGGACAACTTCAGCTTTATGAACTACCGGCACTACCAGCTGTGAATGAGGAACCCGAAACTGCGTTTAGTGTTTTCCCAAACCCAGCTTCAACAAGTATTACCATAACAGGTTTGAGTTTGAATAATCATCAATTTTCGATCTCATTGTATGATGTGCTTGGAAAAAAAGTAAAAGAAACTCTACAAACTGGGAAA
>DASRRA010000226.1:0-2103 GCA_035696085.1 Bacteroidia bacterium
AAAATTCATCGCTCATTTCGAATTTACTTTCCATTTTTAATAACAGCGGTATGCTGTAACGGTGTGAAATTGTTTACAAAAATGTGACTTACGAAAATTACATTTACCTTTTTCCTTCCTTCAAGGAGAGGGGCTGGGGGAGAGGTGAGCGAGAGCCGGTGCGTTAAATTATTCCTTCTTTTATCAAATCATGCAAATGCACAAAACCTTTGTATCGTTCTTTTTCGGTCACAATAAGTTGTGTAATGTTGAACTTTTCCAATAATTCCATAGCATTTACAGCCAATTCGGAAGCGTCAATTTTCTTTGGGGTTTTATTCATAATATCAGCAGCAGTAAATGCTGAAATGGAGTCTGATTTTTCAAGCATACGGCGCAAATCACCATCGGTGATAACACCTACCAACTCATTTTTTTCGTTTACCACGGCTGCTGCACCCAATCGTTTGGATGAGATTTCCACAATTACTTTTTTTATAGAGTCGGTTGGAAGCACCTGTGGCTGCTGATTTTGAGTGGATATATCCCCTACCTTCAGGTATAATTTCTTTCCCAAAGCACCACCAGGATGGTATTTTGCAAAGTCTTTACTACTAAAGTCCCTGGAATCCAACAAACAAACTGCTAATGCATCTCCCATCGCCAATTGAGCCGTGGTACTGGAGGTTGGAGCCAGGTTATTGGGGCAGGCTTCCTTTTCCACAGTTGTATTGAGTATATAGTCAGCTTGTTGAGCCAAATAAGAATCGATATTTCCCACCAGGGCAATTAATTTATTTCCTCCCCGTTTTAATAATGGAACCAGCACTTTGATCTCAGGTGTATTTCCGCTCTTTGAAATGCAGATTACCTGGTCATCCTGTTGTATGGTGCCTAAGTCGCCGTGGATAGCATCTGCGGCATGCATAAAAATAGCAGGTGTACCGGTAGAGTTCATAGTAGCTACTATTTTTTGAGCAATGATGGCGCTTTTTCCAATGCCAGTTATCACTACTCTACCTTTGGATTTTAAGAGCAATTGAACACAGGCAACGAAGTCATCGTTAATAAACTTTTTAAGATTTAGAACAGCCTCTGCCTCAATATCTAAGGTCTTTAGTGCTTGTTGGATAATATAATCATTCTGTTTATTCACGCTCAATTAATTTAAAAATAAAGTAAAGAAAAGTAAAGATTAATTTGGGTTTGTACCAAATTTTTGTTATATCTTTACACTGCGAAACACAGTCTAAGACTGGTTTTTTTTTGCCAAATTTAAGGGTAAATATGACCCATTCGATATATAAGTAATTCAAATAATTAAAAAAAACAAAATAAACGATGCTCGAGGTAGAAACGTCCCTTCATGACTGCTTACAGAAATTTTTCGGATTTGACAGTTTTAAAGGACAACAAGAAGAAATAATAACCAGCTTATTGGAAGGTAAGGATACCTTTGTGATTATGCCTACCGGTGGAGGCAAATCCATGTGTTACCAGCTTCCAGCTCTTTTAAGCGAGGGCACAGCTATCATTATTTCTCCCCTTATTGCATTAATGAAAAACCAGGTAGATGCCTTGCGCAACTTCGGAAATGAAGAAGGTATCGCCCATTTCTTAAACTCATCCCTTACAAAAGCTGAAATTACCAAAGTTAAAAAGGACATTACCGATGGCAAAACCAAACTGCTTTATGTTGCTCCGGAAAGCTTAACTAAAGTGGATAACGTCGCTTTTTTTAATGAAATCAAAATATCTTTCTTTGCCATTGATGAGGCACATTGTATTTCTGAGTGGGGACACGATTTCCGCCCGGAGTATAGAAGATTACGACACATCATTGAACAAATCGGTAAAGTACCCATCATTGCATTAACAGCTACCGCTACTCCTAAAGTACAACAAGACATTCAGAAAAATCTTGGCATGACCGGCGCGGCTGTTTTCAAATCATCCTTTAACCGTTCTAACCTGTATTATGAGGTTCGTCCAAAGGTGAATGTGATTAAGGAAATCATTAAATATGTTAAGAGTCAGAGCGGAAAATCAGGCATTATCTATTGCCTTAGCCGTAAAAAAGTGGAGGAATTAGCAGAAACCTTACGTGTGAATGGCATCAAAGCA
>DASRRA010000227.1:0-3987 GCA_035696085.1 Bacteroidia bacterium
AATTGAAGAATTTAATCCGGTAGTTGGCGACCAGGAATAGGTAAGTGTTCCACTTCCCGTATAATTAGAGCCTACATAGGCTAATTGTACACTTCCTCCACAAACTAATGTTTTGTCGCTACCGGCATTTGCCACCAACGGGTCCACCACTACTTTCACACTATCACTCGCAGTGCAACCATTTGCAGTTTTAACGGTGAGCCTAAATGTTGTTGTTTGTTTCACCGTAATAGTAGGTGTGGCTATTGTTGGGTCACTCAAACCGGTTGTTGGCGACCAGGAATAGGTTAGTTTTCCTAAAGAATTCGTTGTTATTGCATTCAATTGTACACTGGAACCACAAATCATTTTCTTATCCGCTCCAGCATCCACAGTCAAAGGCGTTACAGTTACCCGAACCGTATCCTTTTGAATACATGTACCTTTTTTAGTAGTAATTGTGTATGTAGTGGTTGTTGTTGGATTCGCAAGCGGATTCATAATTGTTGTTGAACTCAAACCGGTTGCAGGTAACCATGTGACCAAATCCGGTGTAACGTATTTGATTGTCTTTTTGGTCATTGTTGTATTTCCAACAGCATAGCCTGTTCTAGGGTTTGGGAAGTGTATGTCTTCCACGTTCAATAAATTTATCGGTTGAGATTCCCAGGTAGCCCCCGCATCGTTTGTTTTATAAATTCTTCCTACACTACCTACATAGCCGGTGGTTGCGCTGGTAAAAAACATACTGGAAAATGCATAAGAAGAGCTTACATTTAGCGTACTCCAGTTTGTTCCTCCATTTGTTGTTTTTAAAATCGTGTTGGCACCATTTATATCCCTAAGCGTTACATAGCCTGTAGTGGTGCTCGTAAAAAATATTTTTATGAAAATGTTGTTGGGAGCATTTTGAATGGTTTTCCAGGTTTCTCCACCATCCTGTGTTTTCAGGATATAGCCGTCGCTTGCTACATATCCTACACTTGTACCTGAGAAATGAACCGAGATTAAATTGTTTACAACATTGCTAAACTTAAGTGTCCAGGAAGCACCTGCATTGATCGTCTTTAGTATGGCTCCGTTGGTTCCAACGGCTATGCCGGTGTTGGCATCTGTAAAATATACGGAGTATAAGGTGTTGCTTGTACCGCTTGTTTGAGCAGTCCAGCTACTGCCTCCATTTATGGTTTTTAGAATAAGTCCGTTTTCACCCACCACGTAGCCCGTAGTGGCATTGGTAAAAAAAACAGCTTGTAAATTACTGGTTACACCACTTGTTTGATTGGTCCAACTGGTGCCGCCGTTTATTGTTTTGTGAATGATACCGTTATCGCCTACCGTATAGCCGGTAATACTATCCGTAAAAAATACACCACGAAAATTGCTTGCTGTACTGTCCAACCCATCGCTCCATCTTGGTTGGCCCTGTAAACGAATCGTATCCCCACACACAATTACCTTGTCATCGCCGGCATCAACCGAATTGCATTGAGCATATGCCGACAAAACACCAACTAAAAAAAACAATGTAAAAAGTGTGTAATTTTTTACTTTCATTTATGCGTAAGCTTGGATTTTTAAAAATACAAAAAACTATTCAAAAAAAGCTGCCATTAAGGACTATCACCCGCGTTCTACTGGCACATTCGACCCCACGCTTCGGAATTTGTAATACTTACCTGGTAAATTTTGTAAATAATTACGGAAAAACCTCAATAAGGTTCTCCTATTTCATCGGAATTGACGAACATTATCCAGTTGTTCTTCAAAAAAAAAGAGATAGCCACAGGACTATCTCTTTTTTTTCTTCTTTTTTTGGATTTTAGCTTTCTGTCAAATCAAAATCCTCTAAAAATTTTGTCGTATAATTTCCTTTAATGAAATTTTCATCTTTCATTAATTTTAAGTGAAAAGGAATTGTAGTTTTTACACCTTCTATAACATACTCACTCAACGCACGATGCATTTTTGCAATTGCTTCTTCACGTGTTTGTGCAACGGTAATTAATTTTGCAACCATGCTATCATAATTCGGTGGGATGGTATAACCTGCGTAGATATGTGAATCGACACGCACACCATGTCCGCCAGGAGTATGTAATACGGTGATTTTTCCTGGTGACGGACGGAAACCATTAAATGGATCCTCTGCATTGATGCGGCATTCGATCGCGTGTAATTGCGGATAATAATTTTTTCCTGAAATGGGAACACCTGCTGCTACCAATATTTGTTCACGTATCAAATCATAATCAATTACTTCTTCCGTAATCGGATGTTCTACCTGGATACGTGTATTCATTTCCATGAAATAGAAATTGCGGTGCTTGTCAACCAAAAACTCTACTGTTCCCACACCTTCATAGTTTACAGCCATCGCCGCTTTTATAGCAGCTTCTCCCATACGGTCGCGTAACTCATCGGTCATAAAATGAGAAGGTGTTTCTTCTGCTAATTTTTGATGACGACGTTGAATGGAGCAATCCCTTTCGGATAAGTGACAAGCTTTTCCGTATTGATCACCTACCACTTGTATTTCTATATGTCTAGGTTCTTCGATGTATTTTTCCATATACATCGCACCATTTCCAAACGCCGCTTCTGCTTCTTTGCTGGCGGATTCAAAATTGGAAACCATTTCTTCTTCTTTCCAGATGATTCTCATCCCGCGTCCACCGCCACCGGCAGTCGCTTTGATAATCACAGGGTATCCAACTTTAGGTGCCAATTCCACCGCTTGCTGTGCGCTTTCAAGTAATCCGTCAGATCCGGGAACGCAAGGTACTCCTGCTGCAATCATGGTTGCTTTTGCAGAAGATTTATCTCCCATGGAATTGATCATCTCTGGTGTAGCACCAATAAATTTGATGTTATGCTCCTGGCAGATCTTTGAGAATTTTGCATTCTCTGATAAGAATCCGTATCCCGGATGAATAGCATCTGCATTGGTAATTTCTGCTGCAGAAATAATGCTTGGAATATTTAAATAGGAATCTTTACTAGGAGGAGGGCCGATACATACTGCTTCATCTGCGAATTTAACATGCAATGAATCTTTATCAGCAGTAGAATATACAGCTACTGTTTTTATTCCCATTTCTTTACAGGTGCGGATAACTCGTAATGCGATTTCACCCCTGTTAGCTATTAGTACTTTTTTGAACATGATGTTATTTCATCCAAAGCTGGCAACCAACCGTTGTTTTACAATGGAAATTATGTGAATACTGCGTGGGCCGTAGCTTTCTAGTTTACGCTGAAGTTTCAACCAGCAAAGAGCGAACGCCTACTATATCAATTTTATTTCTCAATCCATACCGAAAGCTTCGGTTAATGAGTGAAGGTTCACCGCGTAGGCCGTAGCCTTCCAACTTCCGCTCAAGCTTCGGTTGACGCGGAGCGAAGGCCTAAGAAGGATCTACCAAAAATAGTGGTTGATCATACTCTACCGGAGTTGCATCATTTACCAATACTTTCACGATCTTTCCTTTTACATCTGATTCAATCTCATTAAATAATTTCATTGCTTCAATGATACAAACCGTTTTTCCTGGTTCAATGTCATCACCTACTCCAACAAATGCCGGTTTATCTGGTGCCGACGAACGGTAGAATGTTCCAATCATAGGAGATTTTACAGTAATATATTTTGATTCGTCCTCAGCTTTTGGTGGTTTTGCATCTGCAGCTTTTGCATCCTGCGCTATGGCTTGTGGCTGAGGAGCTTGTGCTACCGGACTTGCCTGATAAATAGCAGGCGCTGGAGCCCCCTGAACAAGTACTTGTTCTTTTTTACCGGCTGGTGTTTTAATAACAATTTTTACATCCTTTGTTTCCAACTCCACCTCGCTTACGCCAGATTTCGCCACAAACTTTATAAGATCTTGAATTTCGTTCAGTTTCATTTAGTGTTCAATTAGTGATATTAATACATTGATGACTTGTCGTCTCCCAATAAAATAACTCAGATTTCTTTTTTTTAAAAACGTGGGGATGTTTTGTAAAAGT
>DASRRA010000228.1:0-9090 GCA_035696085.1 Bacteroidia bacterium
ACGTGATAACTTATTTGCTGCCAAACCACAGGTCATGCTTTCCGCAATAGCAAGGGTAAGTCCTTTTGATTTCATTGCCTTCATAAACAATGATACTTTTGCATTCATATTCTTAATTATTTTACCAATTAATCTGTGTTATACCAAACTTAACTAATAATTTTTTTTATCACTAATACAATAAAAGCACCAACGCGTTCTTTAAAAAAGTTAGCTGTTGCTCCGGATTACTACACTTGTTATACGCCAGCGAATCCTGCATCTTGTCATTTTTTAATTAAATAAGAAAACCTTTCCTCATTTAAAAAGAATTGTACAGACGATTCTACCAATTTCAATCAATTATTTTTCTTGCCCCCCTGTTATACCTGATTTCCAAAGGCACTTGGTCGTCTGAATATACGGTTGTCTCCTGGACTTTGTTTTGTTACTAATCAAGCGAACTTAATTATAAATTACTAACATAAAAAAATCCATCAATGAAAGCACTAGTATTCCATGGATCAAAAGATGTCCGAGTTGACAATGTGGATGATCCCATTATTAAACACCAGGAAGATATTATTCTAAAAATTACATCAACAGCCATTTGCGGATCTGATCTCCATATCTATAACGGTATGTTTCCTCAACCTCGTCCGATGACCCTTGGACATGAATTCATGGGCATTGTAGAAGAAGTAGGTAAAAATGTTACCAAGCTAAAAAAAGGAGATCGCGTGGTCGTGCCGTTCCCTGTGGCTTGTGGGCATTGTTGGTTTTGTTCACATCAGTTACCCGGCCACTGTGAAGAATCCAATCCCGAAAATTACGGACCAGAAGGGGCGTTGATGAAGGGAAAAGGAGGAGGAATGTTTGGATATACGGACATGTATGGAGGCTATGATGGCGGGCAGGCGGAATATGTTCGCGTCCCTTACGCCAACAATGGCCCACGCATCATTCCTGATCAGTTAACAGATGAACAGGCGTTGTTTCTTACAGATATCTTCCCTACCGGCTACACTGCTATTGACTGGGCGGAACTAAAAGGTGGTGAAACGGTTGCTATATTCGGATGCGGTCCTGTTGGGCTAATGGCACAAAAATCGGCTTGGTTAAAAGGTGCAGGAAAAGTGATTGCATTGGACGTCGAAGATTATCGTTTGGAACGGTCAAAGAAATTACACAACACCATCACTATTAATGCAAGAGATGAACATGCGATTGATCGAATCAGAGAGTTGACGCAAGGCCGTGGAGCAGATGTGTGCATCGATGCAGTTGGAATGGAAGCAGATCATTCCATGTGGGACAAAGTTGGTAATGTCATCCGCTTGCAAAAAGGTTATATCAATGCTTTGAGAATGTGCTTTGATGCCGTAAGACGTGGAGGTACCGTATCGATTGTTGGCGTATACGGTTATCCATATGATAATTTTCCATTGCATCAGATTTTCGATAAAGGATTGATCATTAAGGCCGGACAGGCGCCTGTGCATCGTCATATTGATTATCTGGAAAAATTGGTTGTAGAAGGTAAGGTTACATTGGATGATATTATTTCTCATCGCTTACCACTAACGGAAGCTCCTAATGCATATAAAATTTTTAATGATAAAAAAGATGATTGTGTGAAGGTAGTTTTAAAGCCTTAATGAATTTATAAAACAAAAAAAGAAGATCGTTCGAATTTGAACGATCTTCTTTTTTTACCGGTTATTTCTTGTAACTAAAAATCATCCAACCGCATGTCGCCTCAACTACGTATGCAATTAGATGAGATTTATTGAAAATTAAGATTGAAAACTGTATTCATTCCCATTGTATTCAAATGCCTCGTCATTAACTTGCTGTGCTATGTCGGATAATAGTTCATCTGTTTCTTTTTCCTCTTCTAACGTTGTTTCCAGAATATCCGCAACTTTATCAAGATTCAATACATCTGCCAATTCTACAAGCGAACCGTAAGCTGCAATTTCATAATGCTCTACCTTTTGAGCAGCGATGATTAAAGCAACATCACGTGTTACGTTATCTGTATGTTCCTTAATTATTTTTTTACCTTCTTCAACCAGGCCTTCCATTGCTTTGCATTTTTCGCCTTTTTTCTCGATACGTAAGCGATCAAATATTTTTTCCAACCGCTCAATTTGTTTTTTTGTCTGAGTTAAATGCGTTTCAAATGCTTCTTGTAAATCCTCGCTGTGAGATGCTTTAGCCAACTCTGGTAAAGCTTCCACAATTTGAGTTTCTGCACTATACGTATCTTGAAGTAATTCTTCGAATATTTTTTTTAAAGATTCCTTACCATTGCTACCTTTAGTTTTTTGTGATTTTTTCTCTGTTTCCTTTTCCAACGTGTCGCTTTCAAAAGAAGATGTTTTTGTTGCCATATTTTTTATGTAATTTATTATTTAATTAATTTAAACGAACAAACAAATCAGCAGGAAAATTTTCCCACTGATTTGTTATGAATTATTATTTTCTTCTACGTCTTGAAGAAGTAGTGTTACCACCGTGACTTGCACGGCCACCCATTCTTGCAATACGTACAACCTCTTCGTGACTCATGGACGCAAAACCTTGTTTGCCATGAGAACTGTTTCCACCACGAGAAGATCCATTACGGGATGAAGATCTTTCGTTACGTGATCCATTACGGGAAGATGAATTTTCACTTCTACGTGAAGAGCCATTACGTGAAGAAGAATTACCGCTACGTTGCGACGAGCCGTTTCCACGGGAAGAACTCACAAAACGACCGTTTTCATCTCGTTCGGGCGTTTCTTGATTATATCCTCCACTGCGGGAAGAATTATTTCCGTAGTAATCTCCGCGGTTTGAACTTGAATCATTACGGGAATACTGTCCGCGTGAATTTCCACGTCCGTGTTCGCTTCTTCCGCCCTGACCACCATGACTTGCTCTTCCACCCATGCTAGCGATGCGTCTAACTTCATCACGACTCATAGAAGCAAAACCTTGTCTTCCATGAGATTGATTTCCGCCTTGTGAACCGTAAGAGCGACCACCTTCATAACTACCTTGTCTGCGGTAATCTTCGCGGTCATCATCTTCATAATCATCTTGATCATCATACTCTTCATCATAATCATCATCCTCATCATCATAACGATTTTGGTAATCGTAATCATTGTCATATTCGTCTTCATCATCATAATCGGAATAATAACCGCGGGATGGATATCCGCGATCATCTTGGTCTTGATTTGAATAACGCCCATCATTTCTGTTACGTCCTTCTGAATTACTTCTGGAAGAATTTGAATATCTTCCTTGTCTTGAATTTGCCATAAAATTTATTTTTTAATTAGTATTAACTTACGTTCTTATACAAAAAGAAGTGCCAGTAGCTGTTTATGGGAATTTGTAGCGAAAGTGGTACAACTAAATGGCTAATAAACTGCCCAGCAAATAAAATACTGATTTAAAAACGCCCGCCCTTCAACTCTTCAGTATTTCTACTTCTATTAAATATTCAAAATCTTAAAATTGGATAAGCCCCATCTACGTGGAGAAATAGTCGCACCGTTCTTTTATTTTCACACAATAAATTCAAGTATCTGCGCATAACAGTCACCTATTTATTGACGCAAACGATTTGAAATTCATTATACATACCACTCCAACTCCATACTAACTATTGATTTCCCTATCTTCTGTATAGAGAATAGGCTATTGCTTCTTAAAAAAATAGAACTGGCTTCCTATTTGAAAAGATGCTATACAAAATGAAACCTGGACGTAATGAAAACATTTGTATGCGTGAAATTGTCAAAATGCCAATTAAAATATCCGTTATTGAAAAGACAAGGAATTATAAAATTTTCCTTTTTCAATTACTTTTTCTGAAAACTTATTTAAATCACTTAAGACATGGAAGAGATTTCAGACATTATCCCAAAACAATTTATCGGCACTCAAACGGGAGCAACGTCTAAGATAAAGTTAGATACCAGACATAAAGCGTTACTCGTTTTTAAAGAGGCTCGCGAGCGATTGCTTGACATTAACAACTGGGAAAAGATTTGTGGTAGCGGTAGCGCTGAGTTTACGCTTACGGATGGAAATGGAGAACCTTTAAATGGTACCACGCCCAAAATTGGGCATCTCATCCGGATTAAACTGCCTGCCCCTGCAAACAAAGACGGTGACGGCTATGATTGGGTGCGCATTGAAGAATTTGAAGAAAGTAAAAGTCTAGTAAGCGATTCTGAACTATATGGATTTCGAGTTCGCCCTGTCGAAAATCCTAAGAATAAGTCTGGAAATACCGCTCATTTCTATACAGACCATGCGACAAGTACTTTTTTAGTTATCAGATATAGTCATACTATTTTTGCTTTGGAAAGAGGAAAGAATGAAGTTCCGAATAATTCAGATTCCTGGCTTTCAACTATCAGAAACAAGTTAGTTGCTATTACGGCAATGATTGGCTTATCCAAACCTCAATGGAAAAAATTGGTGGAAGGCATTTTAACGCCGCCGAAATAGTTTGATAGCATTCAACTTTCGTCCTCCACTTTTACTTAATAAATTATATGAAAATTCCATTAGATCAATCGCTTTCAAACGTTAAATTTATTTACGATCTTGAACTTAATCAATTTATTTTTGTTCACCGCTCCTTAACATTCTTTTTAAAGGAAGGTAAAGATTTCTCTGAAGTATACGCATTGATTCATCCGGATGATCAAAATGAAGTATTCAAAAATTTCACAGCTTTAATAAAGGGGACCTTCTCTGGAACTGCTCGGTTTAGATTGTTATTCGGAGGTGATGAAAGATGGTATGCCGTAACGCCCTTCCTGATCGCTCTTTCCACTGAAAAGTTAATTTTTGGAAATGCCCTGGATATAACTGCTGAACAGCAAAATATATACAGTATAGAGAAGTATGCGAATAAAAAAAATTCTATTCTTCATGTATTGGCTCATGAGTTAAAAGGCCCCTTAGGCCTTGCAAAAAATTTATCGCAAGACCTCCCTGGACGGTTAAATGATCAAACTTTTGTTTTAAACCATTTACGCCTAATTTCTCGGATAATATCCCAATCCATTAATATAATTGAGGATTTTACGGACAGGGAATTTTTGGAAACGGTAAGAATTGAATTGGTAAAAAAACGTTTGAATATTGTAAAAAAAATTGGTGAATACGTTGAAGAATTAAATCTTTCAGCGTCTACAGTAAAAAGGAAGTTCTATTTAACCAGCTCGCATAAAAATATTTATGTAAAACTGGATGAGGCTAAATTTATGCAGGTATTAAATAATCTGGTTTCAAACGCTTTAAAATTCACACGACCTGGAGGTCATATTGCAATCAATATTGTGGCGAATAGAAATAGTGTAGCTATTGAATTTAGCGATGATGGTATTGGTATTCCTTTGTCGCTTCAACCTTTCGTTTTTGATGAATTCACGAACGCAGGGAGACGCGGCCTTAGGGGAGAGGCAACTATGGGATTAGGCTTATCAATTGTGAAAACGATTATTGAATGGCATAATGGAAAGATTAGTGTTCACAGCAAAGAAAACGAAGGCACAACTTTCAAAATCGTGCTACCCAGAGAATAATTTTATGATGTGGGGGTACTATTGTGAAATCAGTACTTATCCGTAATATGGCACTTTTTCTTCCACCTTTGAGGCACATAGCACTTTTTAAAAATAAACTATTTTTAATAATATAAGAATGAGAACCAAAGTATTCTTAGTTGATGATCATGAACTTTTCAGACAAGGAATAAGGGCATTACTTGACATTCCGGAGATAGAAATTGTTGGAGAAGCAGGCAATGGTCAGGAGACGTTGGAAAGGCTTCAGTCCGTTTGCCCGGATATATTACTGTTGGATATTAATATGTCCATTATGAATGGGATAGATTGCGCACGTAAAATCAAGGAAGAATTCCCTGAGGTTAAAATACTAGCACTTTCAATGCAGGATGCTGAAAGTGACCTGATCGAAATGATTGGCGCAGGAGCAAAAGGTTACATTTTAAAAACCAGTCCCAAAGACGAACTGTTATATGCAATTAAACGTATTTCCAATGGAGGAATGTTTGTTAGTTCAGAATTCATTCTTAATAAGGTAAACCACATTAAGTCCGCTTCTGAAAACAGAAGCAACTTAACAGCTGACCTGAAAATTACAGACAGGGAATTAGAAGTATTGAAACTAATTGTTAAAGGATACACCAATTCTCAAATCGCTGACCAGTTATTCGCCAGCGTTAGAACGATAGAGACCCGTAGAAAAAGGCTTCTTGATAAAACAAAGGCAACCAATACCGCAACGCTCATACATTTCGCGATGACAAATGGTCTGGTGTAAGCTAGTGTGCACCTCTCCTCTACCAAAAATCCATTACCTTTTCTCATTTTCTAAATTAATTTATAGATAATCTACTAAAATGATAGATTATATATATATTTGTACTGTTTATTACAGAGTTGGTTATGTTTTCACGGACTTTCATGATTGTTGATCGCCTCGAGGGTTCGTGATTACCAAAATACGAGCATTACTTTAGAAAAAAATTACATAGTATATGATTAAAAAATATCGGTTAGCCCTTGATAAAAGGGTCATTTTCTTTACACTAATCGTTGTTATGGGAGCGTGCTCCAGTAAAAAACAGCAAAAAGAAACCGCTTTGTCTACTGAAGAATTCAAAGGCAAAATCGGGAAAACAATAGAAGATTCAGAAGAATATTGGCCGGAAAAAAAACAAGCTCCTAAAAATGCACCTAATGTTTTAGTATTCTTAATTGATGATGCTGGGTATGGTACGTCCAGTGCTTTTGGAGGATTGATGGAAACACCTACCTTAGATAGCCTTGCCAACAACGGTCTTCGATATACCAATTTTCATTCAACAGGTGTTTGTTCTCCCACTCGAGCTGCCCTGCTAACCGGTCGTAATCACCATTCCGTGCACATGGGCTATTTAAACTACTCTTCTTTAGGTTTTCCGGGTTATGATGCTATTATGCCGGGAGATAAAGCAACGATTGCGGAAATACTTCACGAAAATAATTACAATACCTATGCAGTTGGAAAATATCATCTTGCACCATTAAACGAAATTACTCCAACAGGTCCTTTTGATCGTTGGCCAACAGGCAGAGGTTTTGACCATTTTTTTGGCTGGCAGCTCGGTCACACCGATCAATATCATCCGAATTTATATGAAGATAATAATGTTGTAGATGTGGAGCCCAATACCAAACATGTAACAACTTTATTAGCAGACAAGGCAATCCATTATATTGCCAATCAGAAATCCGTTTCACCTGAAAAACCATTTTTCCTCTATTTTGCAACAGGCGCTATTCATGCACCACATCAGGTAGACCAGAAATGGAGAGATGTATATAAGGGAAAATTTGATAAAGGTTGGGATTGGTATCGTAAAGAAGTTTTTGCACGTCAGAAAAAATTAGGTGTCATTCCTGCCGATGCTATCTTACCAGATCGTGATCCAACTGTTGAAGCTTGGGAAAAACTCAGTCCGCAAGCACAAAAGGTATATGCACGTTACATGGAAACATATGCAGCCTTCATGACGCATGCAGATTATGAATTTGGAAGAATTGTAAATTATCTTAAACAAATTGATCAATTGAACAATACAATCATCATTGTAAGTATCGGTGATAATGGTTCCAGTCATAGTCCAAAACATGGAAATTACAATCCTTATATACAAAGCCTACCTAAAGATCAGCAGGTCGCCGAAACATTTAAACACTTAAATGATTTTGGAACAGAGCATTCCGATATGGATGCTCCATCGGGATGGACACAAGCTACAAATACACCTTTTCGCCTGTGGAAAGCGGATGCAAATGCTGAAGGAGGAACTCATCAACCCCTGATCATTTTTTACCCAAATGGAATTAAAGAGCGAGGTATTCGTAATCAATATGGACACGTTATTGATATTGCTCCTACCATCCTTGAATTAGTTGGTGCTAAGATTCCTGATGTTATAAAAGGATATAAACAGCAATCGATAGAAGGAACTAGTTTGGCCTATTCTATTCATGATGCCAGTGCCGCATCTAAACACACCATACAATATTATGAGCTCCGTGGTAAACGAGCCATTTATAAAGATGGTTGGAAAGCTTCGGTATTTCATATTACCGGAACTCCATTCGATAAGGATATTTGGGAACTTTATGATGTGAACACAGATTTTAATGAACGTATCGATCTGGCAAAAAAGAATCCGCAAAAATTAAAAGAATTACAAGATCAGTTTGATATTGAAGCAAAAAAATATAACGTATATCCACTTATTGATGCTTCAAAGGTCGGTGGATCTGCCGGGAGAAACAGAAGTGTGTACGGCAACGCGAACAAAATAGTATTATACCCTGGCGTAAACCAGTTGATGACATATAGTGGCCCTCAATTTCCAGCACAATCTTTTTCCATCACTGCTGAAATAGGCTCCTTGTCAAAAAATGATGAAGGTGTCCTATTTGCAACAGGAGATGAATTCGATGGATTGAGTTTATATATAAAAAATGGAAAGTTTGAAGTGGCGCATAATACCGGAAGTAAAATAAAATATTTAAACACTGGCAAACCTTTGACAACGGGAAATCTGAGTTTAAAATTTGAATTAACCTATATAGCTCCTTCAGGAAGTAGACCGAAAGGAACCGACCCTGCAGGGACAGAAGCGATTTATGTTGACAATATAAAAATTGATGAGCATCCTGTTAGTATCGATGAGGCTAAATATATCGCAAATTATAGAGATGGAATTGATGTAGGACAAGATTTGAATTCTCCAGTTACAGATCATTATACATCTCCCTTCAAATTTTCAGGAGCGTTAAAAAGAGTAATTATCGAATATAAATAACCGCTCATTTTTAATGATATCATTTTAGATTGCACAGTTTACAATGAAAAAAATAAAATCTTATGCATTTATCCTTGCAATTGTGATTGCATTACTTGTCTTAAAATCAACATTTTTTCCTATTGAAAAAATAAAGGGAGCAGCACTAGTCAAAAACGGGAAGAAATCAACATCCTTCCCCGTAACAGCTTTTGTCATAA
>DASRRA010000229.1:0-7038 GCA_035696085.1 Bacteroidia bacterium
TTTCACCGCTTTGATGCTCACCATCATGTTATCCAACCAATTCAGAGAATCGAAAATCCGGAAAACATCTATCCCATTTTCCCATGATTTTTCTACAAATGTTTCAATCAGGTTGTCTGGATACGCTGTATAACCAATAGCATTCGAGCCACGAATCAACATTTGCAATAAAATGTTTGGGATGGCTTCGCGAAATTGTTGTAAACGTTTCCAAGGGCACTCGTGTAAAAAGCGCATGGAGACATCAAATGTAGCGCCTCCCCACACTTCCATGGAAAATAATTGCGGATGATTGTGGGCAAAACTTTCTGCCACTTTCATCATATCAATGGTGCGGAAACGTGTAGCCAATAAAGATTGATGTGCATCACGGAATGTCGTGTCTGTAAACTTTACAGCTTTTTCATTTTTTAACCATTGTGCGAATTTTTCAGGTCCCAGTTCCATTAGCTTTTGTTTTGTACCGGATGGCGTTGGCTCGGACCGGTTAAAAACAGGAATTTTTGGAACTTCAAAAACTTTGGAGTGATCAATTTTTTTCACATCCGGATTTCCATTTACGGTTACATCCGCTAAATACAGCAAGGAGCGTGTTCCACGATCGAGTTTGCTTTTGAACTGAAACAGCTCAGGAAATTCTTCAATAAATTTAACCGTTGCTTTTCCTTCCTGGAAAACAGGGTGACGAATTACATTCTCCAGGAACTGGATATTGGTTTTTAATCCACGTATACGGAATTCTGTTAATGCTCTGTGTAAGCGTTTGCTGGTGCCTTTTAGCGTTCTTCCGGATGCAGTAACTTTTACCAGCATGGAATCGAAGAAAGGGGAAATCTTCGCACCTGCATATGAACTCCCTTCATCAATACGGATTCCATAACCTCCTACATTGCGGTAGGCAATGATGGTTCCGTAATCCGGTTTAAAATTATTGCGTGGATCTTCTGTGGTAATACGGCATTGAATGGCAAATCCGTTTGCTTTGATCTCCTCTTGCCCGTTGATAAAAATACCTGGTGAAGATAATGCATGACCACTTGCAATAAGCAACTGGCTGCGAACGATATCAATTCCGGTAATTTCTTCGGTAACGGTATGTTCTACTTGTACACGTGGATTCACTTCAATGAAGTAAACCGCTTCGTTTTCATCTACTAAAAACTCTACGGTACCCGCATTGTTATACTTCACATGTTTGCAAATACGCAATGCATATTCGTATAACTTATTTTTTGTTTCCTGTTTTAAATCAGGAGCAGGAGCAACCTCCACCACCTTTTGAAAACGGCGCTGCACAGAGCAATCGCGTTCAAACAAGTGAACAATGTTACCGTGTTTATCTCCTAATATTTGTACCTCGATGTGCTTTGGTCGCTCAATAAATTTTTCAATAAAAATGGTATCATCCCCAAATGCGTTACCGGCTTCTCTTTTTGCTTCCAGGAAGGATTTTTCTAATTCATCTTCTTTCCTGATTACACGCATCCCTCTACCACCCCCGCCAGCAGTGGCTTTCAGAATGATTGGGAAACCAATACGTTTCGCTTCTTTTAAAGCAATTTCAACAGAGGTTAAGTTTTCTTTATTTCCTTCAATGATAGGAACCTTGGTATCGATGGCTACTTTTTTTGCAGCAATCTTATCACCCAGTTGCTCCATAATTTCAGGATCCGGCCCTACGAAAATAATTCCTTCTTCGCGGCATCTGTAGGCAAAGCGAATGTTCTCCGATAAAAATCCGTAACCCGGATGGATAGCATCCACGCCTTGTTTTTTTGCAAGTGCAATGATGGCTTCAATATCCAAATATGGTTTCAAAGGATCGTTGTCATTACCAATCTGGTAAGCTTCATCTGCCTTGTAACGATGTAAGGAGTACCTGTCTTCATACGTAAAAACAGCGATTGTACGAATATCCAATTCATTCGCTGCTCTTAAAATACGAATAGCAATTTCGCCGCGATTTGCTACTAACAGTGTATTTATTTTCCTTTCCATAATTTAAAAAATGTAGTAATTAGTATATTGAGTTAAGAATTTTCGGCAAAAGAAAATTATGCTTTCACGTGTAATTATGAAAAACTGGGGCAAAGATAAAGGAATAAATCGTTGTCCGCTAATTTATAGAAAATACCGAGCGGGGAGAAAATGGTTTGGATTGCTATCTGACACCGTTTTAATAGAATAAAAGCACAGTAAAAATAAAAAAAAACGAATAATCGTCTTTCAAAAATGAAAGGCCCTTTTTGTTTTGGAAAGAAATTCTTTTTGTGTAAATGATGAAATAAATAAACCTTCCTTCGCCAAGGCTTCGGAGGATGCAAAAAGGCGGGGGAAAACCGCTAATCCCCCGCCTTTGATAAATGTAAAATAAACAATTTACTCTACAATCACTTTTTTAACCTGTTGGCCATTTGAATTGGAAAGACTGAGCATGTAAACTCCTTTTCCGTAATTAGACAGATCGAGTTGTGTGCTGTAATCTCCTTTGAAATTATCCAGGCTCTCTGTATAAAGCACTTGTCCCAATACATTTTTCACTTGGATCTGGTAGTTGTTTTTTTCAACAATAGATAAGTTTAAAGTAATGCTTCCATTTGTTGGATTTGGGAAGATTTGGATGGAAGCCTGATTTTGCAAACTCGAAATTCCTGTCACTAAAAAAGGTTCAGAAGTAGCACCGCAGCCGTTCGCATCGGTTACAATAACGGTGTAGTTACCTATTTCTTTAGCCGTATACTTTTGAGAAGTGGCACCAGAAATTTCTTTTCCATTTAAATACCATTGATACGTTGTTCCGGAAGATGCTGTTAAATCAACGCCGTTACTTGCAGGAGTAATTGTTGGTTTTGCAGGAGCAGGGTTGATGGTACCTGTTACGGCTGTCCTTATACCAGGGCATCCGGCTGCAGAAACTTCCCAGTCGTAGAAGTAATAGTAATATGCACTTCCTCCGCTTGCATCATTGCCTGTAATGGAAATAACACCTGCAATGTCGTAGGGATAACTTGCTCCGTCTGTATTTCTATATAAATCATTGGTTGAACCATCTGCTACTTTAATGTAATAGCCATTCCCGGTATTCATACTAATGTCTACAACAGCTGTATTTACACCTACTTTAAGAGTTACTGTTTTTTTAACAACACTTGTGTTATTTGCATCAAATACTTCAATGCTGCGGTCACCAGCAGTATTCGCATCAATTTTCATTGATTTGATTGTTAAGGGTTGCAATACATTGAAGAACATTCTGCGATCATTGTTGGCAGTAAAATATCCACCACCACCAATTGATTTATCTTTTGCTCCAACATTTTGACTGCTTCCGGTTCCTGCGGCACCCACATAATAGGTGGTTGTTGCGTTCAGGTTAGGTGAGTAAGTTGTACCTGTGTTTACTTTGTTTCCACCGGTTTGTGCATCATACCATTCTAAAGTGCCGGTACCAGATGCAGAAAGATTCACAACACCCGGTCCGCAGCGTTTATCACCCGTAACAGTGGGTGCTGCAGGAGCTGTATTAACAGTAATGTATTTTGTTTGCACAACGGAGTCAGAACCCTGAGCATTTGAAACAACTAATTTAACATCATATGATCCAGCTGTATTATACGTAACTGTTGGTTTTTGCTGTGTTGAAGTAGCAGGGGTACCACCTGTAAATGTCCATTTCCAGGAGGTTGCTCCATCCGAACCAGTAAATGCTACAGTAGCACCAGCACAGATCGTTGTTTTATCAGCACTGAATACAGCAGATGGCCCCTGGTTACAAACACCATGTGTTCCCAATGCTTTTCTATAGGTACCGCTGGTCATAGCCGTCATCATGCGGTCTTTTTGATCCTGTGTAAATAAAGAGCGGCATGCATCCGTAGTGTAATCCATGTAGTTTTGAAACATTTCTCCATCCGGATTTCCGCTGCATTGGCCCGCCTGAAAAGGATGGCTTGGGCAGCCCCAATTCAAGCCGCCGGCACATCCTTGATTTCCTCCTTTTTGTGGAGGCGTGTCATTACAATAGTCATTATCACAAGTTGCATCACCACTGATGTGACGTAACCCCAGGTAGTGACCAACTTCGTGTGCGGTGGTAATGCCATAAATATAGGCTTCACCGGCATAGTACCCGTTTGCATATTTGGCTTTGCAACCAAATACACGTGTTCCCATTACCACTCCCGCAGTTGTTGCTTTATCCATTAGATCATCTGCACCATCAAAACCGGTCAAGCCGGTACCTGAAGGAAACGTTGCCCAACCAAGGATGCCTCCTTTTGTTGGGTCAAAAAAGTCACCGATCCAGATGTTGAAATATTTGGTAGGATCCCAGATACTATTTGGTTTAATAGTATTGTTAAAATAATCGGTTAAGTTACTACCTAATGTAGCAGGATCTGTCCAGTTTTTTGAAGTATGATTGATTCGCTCAATACCAGGCTCTGCAAGGGTTTTTCCATCAGGACCTTTTGTAGCAAGGCAAAAACGGATAGGAATATCATTGGCATCTACTTTAGCAAATACGGCCGGAAGGCTTGAATTACCGGGGGCAGTACCAGCCATGCAATCATTTAAAGCATCTATTTGTGCTTTTATCTGCGCTGCAGCCACGTTAGCTGCAGTTCCTACAGCCGTTCCTTTGTGAATAACATGCACAATGATAGGTATAGTATACGTTACATTAGCGATTCGCCCGCTTGCCTGTGCTTGCTTGTAGGCGGTAATTTGTTTTTGAAACGCTTGTTCTGATTCCGCAGAAGGCGATTTTGTTCCACATGAGCCATAAAATTCCTTTGTGTCAGGATCTTGTTGCGCATGTGTAACCGTACAGAAACCGAGACAGATTGCTGTACTTAAGAGGACTAATTTTTTTTTCATTTGTTTAATTGAGGTTTTAGATTGTAATTAGGGTATGGTTAATTGTATTTATACCCTCTCCATAAATTTCGAATTTAAATGAAGGATGTTCAAATCTTAATTTTTCTAAAATTGTGAATCCAATAATCAAAATTGGCTTGTAAAAGCCAATAAAATCAGTATATTTATCAGAAAAAAAAACAATACCCAATGGCCTATTCTAATGACCTTTTTGACTTGATTCACGCAATGACCAAGGCGGAAAAGCGCTATTTTAAACTCTTTTCATCTTCCCAATCCGGCAACAAAGAGTATATCAACCTTTTCAACGCCATCGCAAAACAAGAAAACTATGATGAAGAGAAAATTAAAAAGCAGGTAGATATCAATGCATTGCCAACAGTAAAAAATTATCTGTACAATTTAATTCTAAGAAGCCTGCGTTCCCAGCAACTGAACCAAAATATCAGTTTGCAATTGAAGGATGCATTAAAGGATGTAGAAATTTTATATCAAAAAGGATTATATGAACAATGTTCCAGGATATTGACACGTGCACGAAAAATTGCCAAGCAATATGAGAAACACATACACTTGCTGGAGTTGTGCCAGTTTGAACATTTGCTAACAAGTTTGAGTTTAAGCCCCTTTCATCGAAAAAAATTAATTGAAAAAGGATATTCAGAAGTAAGAGATGCGCTGGAAGCCTATAAACAACTGAGTGAATACAGACACGATATTTTAACCATAGCCGATTACAGTCATTCCATTGGCAAGCGAAACAATGCTGCTGATAAAAAGAAATTGCAACAGCAATTGAAACCAATTTTGGAAGAAGAGCATCCTGTATTTTTATCGTACAAAGCCGGAATTCTTTTTTACAATATAAAAGGATTGTACCTGGCAAATGAGTCAGATTTACAAAAGACTCATGAAACAATGAAAAATTATATTAAACACATGGAGTCCAATCCTTTTCTATTAACCGAAGAAACACATAATTATCTGGTGGGGTTAAACAACCTGATGAATATTCAAGGCTTACTTGGGTTACAAGATGAAATTATGGAAAACTGCAGGAAGTTGCGATCAATACAACTCACAACAGAAACTGAAAGAATTCGTGTAATTGAATATGTACTTCCCAAAGAAGTGAGCTATCATGCAATGAACGGATCTTACCAGGAAGGATTGGATCTCCTACCTGATATTGAAAAGCAATTAGAGGTATATGATAATCAAATGGGAAAACCATTTTTGCTCTCCCTGTACACCAATATTGTAGAGCTTTGTATTTTTGCAGAATCATATCGTAAGGCTATTCAATGGAACAACAAGATATTGAACAGTCAGGAAATAGAGACTTATACCGAATTTTATTCAAATGCAAGATTAAGTGAGATCATTATTCACTATGAATTAAATAATATTGAGAAAGTGGATTCACTGCTCAAATCATTTCAGTTATTGCTGTCAAAAAGTAAAATGATGCATCAGTTTGAACTCCTACTGTTACGCTTTTTAAAACGACATATTCATTTAGAAGGGAATAAGGAAATTTTGAAATCAATGAAAGCTTTTAGGGAAGAGCTGTTGGAATTATCTAAAAAACCAGAGGAGAAAGTCACCTTTTATTTCTTAGACTTGTTGATATGGACAGAAAAGAAAATAAAGAAATTAAGTGCTAAGAAGTAATATTAAAGGGTATTTGTAAGTAGGTAGTTAAATTTGTCACTTAATCATTACCTAATGCCTTCTTATACGCAAGCAACACCCGCTCCCTCGCAAACTTGTGTTCTACAATCGGTGCAGGATAATTCAATTCCTGGAATTCAGGGACCCATTTTTTTATATAGGTGAAATCGGGATCAAAACGTTTAGTTTGTTCAGCTGGATTAAAGATCCGGAAATATGGAACTGCATCGCACCCGCTGCTTGCGGCCCATTGCCAATTGCCGTTATTGGCAGACAAATCATAATCCAGTAATTTTTCTGCAAAATAAGCTTCTCCCCATCTCCAGTCTATCAACAAGTGTTTGACTAAAAAACTGGCGGTGATCATGCGTACACGGTTATGCATGAAACCTGTTGTGTTCAGCTCCCGCATGCCTGCATCAACAATGGGATAACCTGTTCTGCCCTCGCACCAGGCCCGAAACTCTGCTTCATTGTTTCTCCATT
>DASRRA010000230.1:0-8413 GCA_035696085.1 Bacteroidia bacterium
GCACTTTCCACAATCTCGTACGCTGCGCCTAATCCTACGTCAGTATTTTTTGCCCAGGCGACCGGCTTTAAGTTTGAATTCTCCTTATTCCTTGAAAGCCTATTCATGGCAACACGATTATTAACCTTTAACTATAAAAAACACATGTTTTATCACACAAAAGAATTACAATTCAATGCGAGGGTATCGAAACCTGACCCCCGTTTTGCCCGCCTGTTACTGGAACAGTTTGGTGGAGGCAACGGGGAGTTAAAAGCAGCAATGCAATATTTTACGCAGGCGTTTGGCTTTAAACAAACGCATCCTGACAAGTATGATATGTTAATGGATATCGCAACAGAAGAGTTTAGCCATCTTGAAATTGTTGGAGCAACCATTCAAATGCTTTTAAAAGGTGTGAATGGAGAACTAAAGAATATTGCCGATGGCGAAGATATTACAACTACTTTGCTGGACGGGAAAGATAAAAAAGAAAATTATATCCATGAAGCCATGAGTAATCCACAATTTTTCGTTTTGAGCGGTGGCGGTCCAACAGTTACAGACAGCAACGGAAACCCTTGGCAAGGTTCCTATGTGAATGCGAACGGAGATCTAACAGTGGATCTGCGTTCAAACATGGGTGCTGAATCTCGTGCAAAAATCGTATACGAACAACTCATCCAATTTACCGATGATGCGTATGTAAAGGAAACCTTGCGTTTTCTTATGACACGTGAGGTGGCGCATTATCAAATGTTTGAAGCCGCACTTGAAACAATTCAACCGAACTTTCCTCCTGGAATTTTACAGAGTGATCCTAAGCACAGCAATACGTATTTTAATCTTTCTGCAGGTGGCAAAGCAAAAGGTCCGTGGAATCAAGGTAGCAGCACGCAATTAAAAGAAGAGTGGCAGGTCATTGACAAGCCAACTGAATACGTAATCGAGACAAACGGTTTGCTTGAGAGAAAACCTTCCGGAACAAAAAGAACTGAAAAAACGGTTGCTGAGCACAATCAAAAACTGGCGAAAGAACGCAGTAGTGAAATAAAAGAGGCTGTTCCTGAAAACAAAACAACACAATGGAGCAAATTTCCTGAACCTTCATTTACTGCTGAGCAAACAGTTTCTGAAAACTTAACTACTAAAAGAGAGTAATTCAAACAAAAGAATCCGATAAGAAAAATAAGGTTACAACTCTATTTCTCTTATCGGATTGCATTTTAAATTACATCTTTTAAGAAAATGTTCAACATACAATTCACTTGATAAAATTAAGGAACAAACTCATTGCTGTTGCAGCTATAGTTGGTTTTTCAAAACCCCAATGGCAAAAGCTGGTGGATGGATTGCTGGTTCCCCCACAACAATAAATGCGCTAGTAAAAAATTTAATATTCATGAAAAAATCTGTGATTATCCTATCTTCTCTTCTATCTCCACAAGCACTTCTGGCCTGTGTCACCTGTAATAAAGGATTACAGGAGCAAATTAAGGGAAGCTTGAATTTTCAACATCTAAGTCCGATCATTATCATTGTTTTATTGATTGCATTAATAACAGTTACAATAACAAAAATTATAACAGTAGCATATAGAAAAAAGCTAAAAGCTCACAGTCGGCTTTTGGACCCTGCTCCTATCTTAAGTGCTGGTATAATCCTGGGTGTTGGTTTGGGTGGCTTTTTAGATGGGATACTACTACACCAGATTTTACAATGGCATGAAATGCTTTCCAATGAAATTGACACGATTACTGTTAATGGTAAAAGCGTCAACATGTTTTGGGATGGATTATTTCACATGATTTGTTTAACGACAGTTTGCATTGGTATTTATCTGCTATGGAAGGCATTATTAAGACCCGGAGCCTCTTCTTCTGCTAAACTGGCTTGGAGCGGTTTGATTTCAGGTTGGGGGATTTTTAACATAACGGAAGGATTAATTGACCATCACTTATTTAAACTCCACAATGTCCGAGAAACGGTGGGAAATGAGAATTTTTATAATGTCCTATTTATTATTTACTCCTGCTCATTACTTTTTCTCGGATGGCTTTTATATAAGTCCGAAATGAAAAAACAAAATGGAAATGCTGACTGAACGTTGGCCATTTATTCAAACGCGTTTAAGAGGTGGTGATTTTTTACGGGATTTTGACAACTTAACGTCAATTGCCTCCCTTCCATTTTTTAAAAAAGTGATAGCGCGGTAATGCTTTTCCAAAGGTGTATATCGGCCGTATTTTTTCGCAAACCTTTTTAATCCTTTGTGACAAGCCACATCCCAGCTATATAAATGCAACTCCCATCCATCCTGGATAAATCCCTCCACATCATACAAAAACCCTTTTTCCTCATGAAAACCTTTTCCATCACCCGTACATAAAACAATGGTACCAGGCGAGTCGCGGTATTTGCGGTGATGCCTGTACATGGAAAGTTGAATTGCCTGATCCACCGTTTCATTCTCACCTGATTCAGATCGGGGAATAATCTGTAGATCTACTCCGCGGGAAATGATACTTTGAAACACATCCTCCATTTCGGTGGAGCCACTGCCCGCCCACACCAACTCTTCAAACTCCATATCACCATGAGTGATTAAGTATAAAAAATTTGTAAATGCAATTCTCAATTGTGCTGGTGGCTCGTTATTATTTTTGGCGACCTCTTGTCCGCCAATGTATATATTCGAGTTATCCACATAAATACAAACAGGTCGTTTTCTCATGTCCGATTGTGTTCAATTGCCATGCCTTTTGTACTAATATAAATCAAAAAACCTTTGGTAAATATTTTGATGCCTTCCTAGTCCAACATAAAAACACACCGCTACCTATGAAAAATTTGTTTACAACATTCCTCCTATTGACGCTTTCCATTCAATTTGTAAAAGCGCAGGAAAGCTCACGAACAAACGCTGATAAAGGGAATATAATTACAACAGCTTATATGGGATTTCCAAATTTCTTAGTCCCTGCCATAAAGGATGCTTATGAATTAACGGGACCCAGAAAAGAGCAATTAGACATTCGTGCTTCTGTTCCTATTGGTATACAAGCTTCTTATAGGATAAATAATAAATTAGATATCGGTGCAGAGCTCAGCCATGAATCTGCGAAGATAAAATGGAGAGAAAATGAAACGCTCTTTGGAAGCGATTCCACAAAAATAACTCACCACTATTTATTAAACGCTGCGCGAATAAGATTGCTTGTTATTGCAAATTATCATTTTAAAATTAAAAAAAATATGGATTGGTATTTCGGATTCGGTTTAGGATACAATTACAACCCCATTAAATTGGAAACGGATGGGATTGCCTCTGTAGGTAACTCTCCTTGTTTTTTCCCAATCACGGCCAAGACCAAACTTGGATTTAATTATTACTTGATAAAAAACTTAGCCTTAAATGCAGAAGCTGGAATAGGTGGACCATTGCTTTCATTGGGAATTACATTTAAACTGTAAGAGTTTATTTAAAAGTGAATGATCACCGCCTGATTTGATTTGGCATATTTTTTTGATTTAAATTACAATTCATTTAATAACGACTAAAAAAATTGATAACCATGAAAGCAATACTAATTTTAATTTTAGCGGCGAGTTTGCAACTAAGCGCGCAAACCCCAACAAACGGGAAGAAATCTTCTGATACAACAACATATCGACAAGCCGATAAACATCAAAACTATCAGGATAAAAACTCCAAACCACGTACAAACGATGGTAGTACCAAAGGAAGCAACGATCACTCCCGTAATACACGTGGGCAAACTAAAGATATGTCCGGGAAAGATTCTAACAAAATTGGTTCTACGCCAAAATAACTGTGTTTAGAAATTTTTTTTTAACTAAAAAACAAATTAAATCATGATATTATCTGTTGTACTAATCATTGTTGGAATTGTTGCGGTTGTAGCAATTTTCAAGGCACGCGCAAAAGGTAAGGATAGTAATGGGCCTATGAATAATAATTAGCTCACTTCAAAAACTAACCTTCACTAAACTTTTTCAATAAATTAAAGATCTAATAATTGAATTGCTGAAACGGAATATCTCTTGCTAATTCATTTACATTAAACTTAAAAATTAAACATTATGAGCTTAAATAATCACAAAGAAGGAGAAACAACAAAAGCGATAGAAAAGCAAACCTCCAAATTACCATCAGACGCCTTTTTAGGCGTTGCAATTGGTGCAATGGCACTGTCACTGGCTTTGAGAGTTGCCGGTAAAAACAGTGCTTCCACTTTTGTAGGTCAATGGGCGGCACCCATTTTAATAATGGGTGTGTATAATAAGCTTGTTAAACAACACGGACATGATCAGGAAGATACCCGTGTTTCTGAAAAGCGTGAAAAAAGTGCAGCCGCTTATTAACAACCTTTATCGTTTTAAAGTTAAAAGAGTTGATTACAGAAGTGATCAACTCTTTTTATTTCTTATTCCATAATTAGGCCCCCTGTTCGGCATAGCGTCCCGCCATGCCGCAGTACCCAGCCGTTCTCCCCTGTACTCATACGTCTTCCAATGTACGTATAATTTTCCTATCGGTATCAACCCTTCGTCTCCATTATTCCAGGCACTTGAATACTCATAGTGCTCTGCTTTAAATACAATCCCAGCTCTAACCGGATTATTATGAATCAGGATTCGAACGAGAAACAGTTGCAAACAAGGAAATCCATATCTCGAAATGCATTTTCATTTCACTTTTACATCATTTTCTTTCACTTCATTGCAGTTCTGATCGCTGTGGGACAGATTTCGAACGACTTAGCAGTGGATACAATGGTTCTTTTTGAAATATTGATATCCAGAAATAGAAAGGTTGACTAATCCCCGATTCGCGAATTGCGAATTAGGAAATATTTACTATATTGGTGTCATGAAAACACATAATGGGATGCGTCCACAAGATGTATTGATTCTTCTCAAAATAGTCGTCTTAGATAGGAAAGACTTTTATCTAAAGGATTTAAGCCAAGAGCTGTCGATCAGTTCCTCAGAAGTTACGGAATCTGTTAACCGTTCTATGCTCGCTGGATTAATTGCAGAAGATAAAAAAACAGTGAAGCGTAAAGCCCTTTTTGAGTTTTTAATACACGGTTTGCCTTATGTATTTCCTCAAAAACCCGGTGCCTTGGTACCCGGGATACCGACAGCGCATTCTGCTCCTCCTTTGAATAAAGAATTTAAAAGCGATGAATTGTATGTCTGGGCTGATTCAAAGGGTGAAGTAAGAGGTCAAAGCATCGAGCCCTTTCATCGCGGACAAATCAAAGCAGTTAAGCAGGATAAAATGCTTTATGAATTATTAGCTTTGTGTGATGCGATACGTGTTGGAAAAGCGCGCGAGAAAAAAATGGCTGAAGAAGAATTAAGAAAAAGAATGATAAAGTGAGTTATCCCATAAATATGAATTGTCTATATAATCCATAATAAATATGAAGCCCGATAAGAGACGAACGATTAAAATGACAGATGAAGTGCTTGAGCATATAAAATCGGATACCCTTGAGTTTGAAAGTGTCTTTGGTCGGAAACCTAATGATGAAGACCCTGTTTCTTTGGTTCAAATCCAATTTTCAACGGAAGGGTTAATTCAATCTTCTTCTAAAGCTCTTTTTGAGGCGGGTTTGGCAACTGAAGCTGAAATATATGCTTACAATAAATTAGGCTATTTTATTTCTTTAGCTAATAAATCTCAAGCATCAAAAAATGAACTAAAAGCATGGAAAGATGCTATTAAAGAATATAAACAAATTTTAAACGGTGAATTAAAACTTCCAGATTGGGATTACAAAGATTGTCTCGTAAGATTAGAGGATGAGAATACTAGAGTACTTTATCTATATTCGTTACTTCACTGGAAAAATTCGCTCAAAGAAGAAGAAATTAATTTATTAGCTGGAATAAATATACGATCATATCTACTATTTTGCCTAACAAAGACTATTAAGACATTTAAAGCAGCGAAAATATTACTGGAACATAAATTTCCTGAAGATGCAACAATACTTCTTCGCTCTATGTATGAGAATTATTTACAATTCTCTTACGCTAATAATCAACCTGAAAATTTTTTAAACGAATTGAAATTTAAAAGCGGATTACATCTTAAGACACACAAAAGGTATAAGAGTAAAATCATTTCTCTTGAAGATCATTCTGAAATTACGCTTAAAAACAACAGAGAAAAAGCATCTTTGAATAAGATATTTCAAAATGAAGATTCAAACTTGTACTATTATCTCTATGACAATTTTTCAGCTTTTACACATCCAGATACGAGATCAGCATTTAGCTATGTGGCAGAAGGAGTATATACCCATCACGATACCACGCCCATAAGTGTCGCGGTATTGTTTATGAGCCTCATCAATATTATGACATTATTTGAAATTTATAAATCCAACTTATTTGATGATGGCGCAAAAAAAGATATTATATTTTGCTTGAGAAAATTAAGCGATAATCTGTTGGAGGCATTAGATTTTATGGATATGGATCGTACAAATAACCTTAAATATATGAAGCTTCGAGTTGAAAAAACATTATCCCATTGCAACTAGAATATATTGAGTCTGTTTTTTATTTACAAATACCTTTAGCAAAAACGAGTTCATCGTAAATTTTCATGCTCAGCCTTATAATTTCATCTTTGGAGTATGAAAAATCAATCTCACTGACTGTTTCAGAGATTGTTATAAAGACTCGTTCAAAAAGCAGATCGCTTTGTTCACTTGCTTCAAACCCCATCAATTTAAAAACAGTATCTCCTAGATTTAAATAATAGTCATCTGCTATTAATCCCAAAGCATTAAGGCCTGAGACCAGTTTGAGGTTGACCAAATTGTCTTGAATTAGTCTAAGGATAAGCTCCTTTTTACTTAATTCCTCCATTTCCGTAAATTTTAGTTTATAATAATTTTTATTGTCATAATTATAGTACATAAATAAATTAAGTAAATCTACATATTATTATCGTATTACATCATATTAATTATTTAATTCGATATTAATACAACTTAATTAGCTGATTTTCAGCAACTATATTAAGCCATATATTTGTCGAATTACGTTAATAATATAACCGAAATCGTAATTTATGACGAAGAAACCGATTAATAGAATCAAAACCGTCCTGGTTGATCAGGGTAAGACAAATAAATGGCTGGCAAGTAAATTAAAGAAAAGCCCGACTACTGTTTCGAGGTGGTGTACGAATGAAATGCAACCGTCATTAGAGACACTTGTAATGATCGCAAGTGCGTTGAATGTGAATATTTGTGAGTTGCTATATAATACAAAAGAGAAGTAAGAAAGGACTTTTAGAATTAATGTTAGTCAAACAAATACATCAATAAATTATCATAAATAGCGGATATGAAAACATTAGCATTTACATTCTCTACTAATGGACTCTACTATGTTTCATTGTCAGGAACAAAAACTCAACCGATTTTTCATTCTAAAGACAAAATTATATTACCTGCGAATCATACCGTTCCTCAAACAGTAGGTTGGTTTGAAAATCAATTAGAAATATTATTGAATTCAATACAACCTGATAGTGTAAGCTACAAATTGACAATTAATAATGTGACCAATAATATGGTGCAAAACTGCTATTATGGACAATCCATATTAAATCTCATTTGTCATAAAAAAGTTATTAATCTAACACACACATCTCCCTCCGCAATTGTACCGAGTAAGTTCGGACTTCCAAAAAATTCAGACTTACATGCCTATATTGATCAGCTGATTGGAACGCATCCGCCATATTGGGATGCTAAAATGAGAGACACTGCATTAATCGCTTTAATTCTTCTTACATAATGGATATCGGTAAATTCAAGACAATTGGCTACGTTGGAGGAGGAAATTTCGGAAAAGTTTTTCGAGTTAAGGATACATTATTAAATGTAGAAAGAGCATTAAAAATTATTAATGTACAAAACGCACAGGGGTTTATCGATGCGATAAATGAAGCACAAATTCTCGAAAAATGTAGGCATACCCATATTGTTGATATCAAAGAAATAGATATACATGATGTGAACGGAAGTCAGTATCCATGTATCGCAACTGAATATCTAAAAAATGGAAGCGCTCAAAGCTACTTGGAAAAAAAATTCATCACAGTTAAGTTTTCATTAAAAATAGTTTGTGATTGTCTATTCGGATTAGAATATGCACATGGTAAAGGTGTTCTTCATAGAGATATAAAGCCCGGTAATATCCTGTTTAACGATAATTGGTATGCGAAACTATCTGACTTTGGTCTGGCTTATGGTCTGGCGCATCAAGCATTTAATTTTGTTGGTTATACCTCTCATCTACCTCCAGAAGTATTAGAAAATACTGCTCAAGATGAATTAAGCGATTTATATTCAATGGGTGTTACATTTTTTAGACTATT
>DASRRA010000231.1:0-12307 GCA_035696085.1 Bacteroidia bacterium
TTACTTTCTCTTTCAGCAAAGGTTTTTAATGGTGGAACAGTTAAAGGAATTGTTTTAGATGATAAAAAAGTGCCGCAACCCTTCAGTACAGTTGTGCTCAACTATGCAAAAGATTCAACCTTATATAAAGGCGATATTACAAATGAGAAAGGCGAATTTTCATTTGAAAATGTAAAAGAGGGGGATTTTTTTGTACAAATTCAAATTATTGGTTTTAAAAAAATAAACAGCAAAACGTTTACTGTCTCTACAGAGAGTTCAAGCATTGATCTGGGAACATTTGTTTCCGAATCAGCTTCCAATGAACTGGGAGCAGTAACAGTTAAAGTAGATAAGCCCTTCATCGAACGGCAGGCAGATAAATTGGTCGTAAATATTGAGAACAGCATCGTACAAACGGGATCCTCTGTGCTGGAGGTTATGGAGAAGCTTCCGGGTGTATTGGTTAATCAGGATGATCAGATCAGTTTAAAAGGAAAGCAGGGAGTCATCATTTTAATTGATGGAAAGCAAACTGGTTTGTCCGGTCCAGACCTTGCCAATCTTTTAAAAGGACTCCCTTCTAACAGCATTCAAAAAGTGGAGATCATTACCAACCCTTCATCAAAATATGACGCTGCCGGAAATGCCGGTATTATCAACATCATTATGAAAAAGAACCGCCAGCAAGGATTTAATGGAAACCTTACTACCGGTTATGGCCAGGGACGTTATCATAAATTCAACAGTTCATTGAGTTTGAATTACAAAAACAAATGGTATAATTTGTTTTTAAACTATAGCTATTCCAATCGCAAAGGATTTAATAATCTCACGCTCGACAGGGTTTTCCCAACAGCTCCCGATAAGAGCATTATTATTCAAACCAACAATTACATCACGTTCCCTTTCCAAACACATAACCCACGTGTTGGAGCAGACTTTTATCTGTCGAAAAAAACAACATTATCCATTTTGGGAAGCAGTGTAGTGAACCGCTTTAATCCAACAGGCTCCTCACATACGACTACTGTCGACCAGGATTACAATCCATTAAATCATTCTGTGTTTACAAATAACTCCAAAGACAGGTGGTATAATTATGCATTGAATGCCGAGTTAAAAACGCAGTTTGATACCACTGGAAGAGAACTGGTTGTTTCCGGTGATTATGCAAAATATTGGAACGTCACCAAACAAGCTTTCAGTACCACCATGTATACCAATGAAGATATCATTACCAATCAAACTTTTCTAACCGGTGATCAGCGTGGTGCATTGAATTTATTTGCTGCCAAAGCTGATTACACACATCCATTAAGCAAAGACACCAAATTGGAGATGGGTGTAAAATCCAGTTATGTCACTTCGGATAACAATGTTAAATTTTATGACAATGTGAATGATGAATTGTTTTTTGATACGGCCAGAAGTAGTCATTTCTTATATTCGGAAATTATTAATGCTGCTTATGTAAATTTTAATACCACTATTAAAAAAGTGAGCATACAATTAGGATTAAGAGGAGAGCAAACCATTGCTGACGGGAAACAAGTGTTGGACGGACAGACATTCCATAGAAATTACCCCCTGCTTTTTCCAACTGCTTATATAGATTATAAATTGAATGAAAACCATGCCTTCAATATCAACATGGGAACGCGTATTGGCCGGCCCGGATACAATCAAATGAATCCATTTAAACGGATGATTGATGCGACAACTTATAGCGAAGGGAATCCATATCTGCTTCCGGAGTATACCTACAATTTTGAGTTTACTTATTCTTATAAAAATATGTTTTTTGTGAATCCTGCATTTAGCACTTCTAATCATAATATTATGGATGCCTTGCTTCAGGATTCAGCTTCGAGAAGAACGGTGCAAACATTTGTTAACATCGATCATTACTATTATTACAGCATCAATCTGATTTTTTCAAAACGATTAACGCCTTGGTGGACAACGAATACAAGCTTCTTGTCATTTTACAATAAATATACTGGTATCATTAATAACAATACGGTATATAATACATCACCTTCGTTTTCTGCAACAACCAATAACAGTTTTTCGATAAGGGAAGGATTATCTATGGAATGTGGGTTTCAATATAATTACAAAGCGATTTACGGTATTACAGAAATAAAATCGTTATACAATTTGTCATTGGGTATTCAAAAACAATTGCTTAAAAACAAGCTTACGCTTACGGCTAACGTTACTGACTTGTTATGGAAAAATTATCCAAGCGGGGAAACCAAATTTAATAGTGTTAATGAGAAATGGCGGTCTAAGCGTGATACCCGCGTCGTAAATGTGTCCTTATCCTATAAATTTGGAAAAGGGAAAATGGGTAAGATGAGAAGGAACACTGGAGCCGATGAGGAAAAACAGCGCATTCAAACCGGCTAATATTAGTATCTCTCTCTTTAACGCGAATGTCCTTCATATTAGTGGTGAAGGACATTTTTTTGCTCCCTTTGGGATCAAAAAAAAGCGCGAGCGAGAGTGTGAGTGTGGAGGGTGTAAGTAAACTTGCATGCATTTTCTAAAATTTAAATTTTAACTTCGTAGCATTAAAAAAAGATATGCCAGACAAAAAAAAGATATTGGCCATTTCCGGCAGCACACGCGAAAAATCAAGCAACTCCAATTTGATTCAGTGGATTATCAATACCTATTCTCAACTTGATTTTACGATTTATAAAGATCTGGCGAACTTACCACATTTCAATGTGGACCTGGATATAGCACAAGCACCGGCTGCAGTCGTTGAATTGAGAAAAGCTTTGGCAGAAGCGGATGGTGTCCTCATTTGCACACCAGAATATGCTATGGGTGTTCCCGGATCATTAAAAAATTTATTGGACTGGACGGTTTCTACGGGTGATTTTTCACACAGACCGACAGTTGTTATTACAGCATCTACATCCGGAGAAAAAGCACATGAATCATTGCTGGGTACTCTTCGTGTTATTGAAGCAAAAATAGAAGATACTGCTACACTCCTTATTTCTCATATTAAGGCGAAAGTAAATGCAAATCCGGAGATCACAGATGAACATACAAAAGAGGCCATAAAAAAAGTCATGGAGACATGTATCCGTATGCTAAATGAAGCTTAATTGACCGCGAGAGCAACTACTTTTGTTTCTTATTATGAAGAAACACCTCCTATATGAAATTGCGCTCACCTTGATTCCAAACATCGGTGATATACTTGCAAAAAAACTAGTAGCATATTGCGGAAATGCGGAGCAGGTTTTCAAAGAAAAACGAACCGCTCTCGAAAAAATTCCGGGCATTGGAAGTATCAATGCACATGGGATCTTAAATTATTCTGCATTTGATCGGGCGGAAGAGGAATTACGATTTATTAGTGATCACAACATACAGGCTATCTTTTACCAGGACGCTTCCTATCCCAAACGGTTGACCTATTGCGAAGACAGCCCTATCTTGCTTTATTTTAAAGGCAATACCAATTTAAATGCAGAAAAAATCATCAGCATCGTAGGAACACGTGAAGCTACTGAATATGGAAAAATGCTTTGCGATCAATTGATTGCTGATTTATCTGCCTATGGGATAACGATCGTAAGTGGCCTGGCTCATGGAATTGATACCTATGCACATCGTGCTGCGCTTGATCATCAACTATCAACGGTTTGTGTATTAGCACATGGGCTTGATAAAATTTATCCTACGGTTAACAGTGGTCTTGCTATAAAAATGTTAGAATCCGGTGGTTGGTTAAGTGATTTTATGAGCAGATCCAAACCGGACAAAGAAAATTTTCCAAGCAGAAATCGAATTGTAGCAGGCATTTCTGACGCCACCATTGTCATCGAATCAAAAGCCAAAGGAGGTTCTTTGATTACTGCTGAAATTGCAAACAGTTACAACCGGGATGTATTTGCTTTTCCAGGCAGGGTAAATGACCCTTTTTCTGCCGGTTGCAATAATCTGATACGGCAACACAAAGCAGCACTTATTCAATCGGCGGCGGATGTCATTTATTTGTTGGGCTGGGAAAAAGCAGTTGCGAATGCACCCATTCAACGAAAACTATTTGTAGAATTAAAACCAGAAGAAGAATTGATTGTAAACGTGCTAAAAGAAAAACAACAAGTCGCTATTGATGATTTGTGCCTACTTTGCAAACTACCCATGAGCTGCGTTTCTTCTTTATTGCTGACATTGGAATTCAGCGGTATTATTAAATCGTTGCCCGGGAAAATTTACCGTTTGAATTAACTATCTGTTTTTTTCTTAGGATCATCAATATCCGTTACTCCTCCTGAAACAATAAATTTCATTACCTCTGATGAAGAAGCATTCACGTGTGTTATGTGATCAACCGGAACAATCAATAAATTACCAGAAAGGGAGTAGGACAACGGCACATAAACCGCTATGGTTCCTTTGGTTATGTTCAGCTCACTCAAATCTTCCTGTGTAACAAAACCCAATTGCTGAATATTATTTTCTTTATTGATGGTAATTAAAACAGGCTGATTGAAACGTTTTTTGCTTCCAACAAAAGCTCCTAAAAAATCTTTCGTCGAAGAATACAATGTTTTAATCAAAGGTGTATGCTCCAACATATTATCAAACGCGATAAAAAGTGGGCGCAAGATAATGGACGAGCCCAGAATACCCGTAATTAAAATGAGGATAACGGCAAGTATGATGACAATGAATGGATCCACGACGGGACTCACAATGGTTCCAAACCTGCTGAATACGGAGCCTATAGTACTAATCAACGCAAATACAACATAAACGGTGATGATTACCGGAACCGTAATAATTAATCCTTGTACAAAATAACGAACAATCTTATTCATTTCTATTTCTCTCCTTCAATTTGTAATTCCTTCTGTTTATTTTTTGGAAGACCTGCTACCACCAAATCATACGAATGTGTGATCCACTCCTGCAATCGCTTTTCAGCTACAGAGCCATCAATAGTAATCGTGTTCCAGTATTTTTTATTCATGTGATAACCTGGTTTCACGCTCGTGTAGGTATCGCGTAATTCAATCGCTCTTTCCGGATCGCATTTTACATTGAACTGCAAGGGATGATCCATTCCGGTTAGTAAAAATATTTTATCCTTTACTTTAAACACAAGTGTATCCGGTCCAAAAGGGAGATCTTCTGTTACTCCTTTTTTGGAGAGACAATATGCTCTTAATTCTTCAATGTTCATGGGGATGTCAACGTAATAATTAAAAACGGCAATTAATAATCCAATGGTAAGAGCTTGGAGTCTTTGATTTTTGAAAGAATAACCATGGTTTGCATTTGTCCAATTTCTTCCACTTTACTCAAGCGTTGTGAAATCAGGTTTTCAAAATCGCGGATATCTTTCAATAGTACAATTAGGATATAGTCTGCATTACCGGTTACCTGGTAGCACTCCATGATTTCAGGAATTTTATTAATTTCTTTTTTGAAATTGCTGATGGCATTTTCTAATTGACGAGCAAGGGTAATCTGAATAACGGCTTTGATGCCAATACCAAGTGCTTCTTCATTTACCTGCGTATAGTAGCCTTGAATGAGTTTGGCTGTTTCCAGTTTCTTAACACGTTCCAGTGTAGGTGCAGGTGACAACCCGATTTCACCGGATAATTGGAGATTAGTGATTTTTGCATTTTCCTGAAGTATTTTCAGAATTTTCAAATCGATTTTATCCAAGTTTAGAGTCATCCGAAGCTGTTTTAAATTTAAATCAAAAATAAAGAATTTAATTTAAGAAAACAGGAGAAAACTGGTTATAAGTTTGATTTTAGATAAGAGTCGCTCACATTTACAAACAAAACGGCCAAACCTACTGTTACTTCTCAGGTTCGGCCGTTTTACATTTTTCAATTTTTTATTTTTCTACAGAAAATTTACTGGTGTATTGCTTTCCATTTACTTCAGCAACAATAAAGTAAATGCCACTAACATAATTTGACAGCTCGATCGTGGATTTTTCGGTTGTTGCAATGCCTGAATACTTTTCTTGTCCGATCGCATTGAATATTTTAAATACGGAGCCTGGTGCTAAATTTTGGATATTCACAGAGGAAGAAGCCGGTACAGGATATACAACTACATCAGTCGCAGCAGTGCTAACAGCAGCCATTGCTGCAGGAGCTGGAGGTAGAACGGTTACTTCGGCACGGATGCGTGCAATACTGTTTCGAACAACTGATTGACAGTCGCTGAATACACCTCCCACAATTAATTTTTCGTTGCTTGCAGGCGATAATGTATACACATTGTTTCCGGTTGACCCGGAGAAATCATCATCAATGTATCCATTTGACCGAATTAGCTTAAGATGGTTAGCAAAATCTCCACCGATGATCAGTTTATCGTTTTCCAAAACCTGTATGGTTCTGACAGCACCTGCTCTATAGGTGATTCCCTCATGCTCGAATAATGGATCTATTGTACCATCTAAATTATATTGCGTTAACAATCCATTTGAAGCAGATGACAATCCTCCTGCTACGGGTTTACCATTGTTTGTAAGTGCAACGGTGAAAATTTCATATGCCTTGTTCGCTGGAATAGTAAAAGAAACATCTTGATCACCATTATCATTTAAACGAAGTAAATCTGTTTTAACGGTAAACATGATTACATTTTTATAAATAACCGCGGCGTATAATTGAGCTCCTGAAAAAACAAAATCATACACGCCGCCTTGGTAGTCAAACACAAGTGGTGATTGAAATGTTTCATCCAATTTCCCAGACTGATAAAGACGTGCAATACCTGGAGCTGCTTCACCATCCACATTTCTAAAATCTCCAGCCACTACAATTCGGTTCTCTACGTCAATTTTAATTTTTCTAACTTTTCCATCCGCCTGAGCCCTTGCTGAAAAACCAGTTTCAAAACTTCCGTCTGCATTTAAGCGTGCAATATTATTGCAGGCATTTCCATCAAACGAAGTAAATTTTCCGCCGATTAAAATTTTACCATCGCTCTGAATGGCTACCGTATTGATCTTTCCATTCGCACCGGAACCGGCGTCAAAAGAAGGATCAAGCTGACCGGTCCTTCTTAAGCGTACAATACTATTTACGGATTCAGAATTGTATCGTGAAAAAATTCCAGCCATAATTATTCGTTGATTGGATTGTACGGCAGTTGCCAACACTGTTCCGTTACATCCATTGTGAGAGTTGAACGTATCATCAAATGTTCCGTTTGTATTAAGTCGTGCGATATTATTCGCAACAAATCCATTGACTTCATAAAAGTGTCCGGCGATAATAATTTTCCCATTGGATTGTAAAGCTGCAGTGCTCAGGAAACAGTCGTATGCAGAACGATACTCGTTTTCATCGTTGAATAAAAATGTGGAGTCGATTCCGAAGTCGGTATTTAAACGGATAACTTTTCTTTTATAAACAAACCAATCTGTGTTTGCAAAACCAACTAAAATGATCTTTCCATCTTGTTGAACCAATAAATCAGTTTCCCAAAAGAAACCTTTGAATGCTGTTTTGTTTCCCCATTTGTCATACCGTATCAAGGAGCCATGGTATGGAACAGAGCTGCCTGCATCGTATAATTGAACGGCAAGTAGTATACTACCATCGGTTTCTAATTTAACTTTCACAACTTTTGCGTGTAAGTCACCGGAGCCGGTAGGCGTAGCCTGAAAAGAAAAGTCTCTGGAACCATCCGCATTCAAACGGATTGCTGTATGGAAAGGATAAGAGTCTTCAACAAAACTCCAAAGGCCCGCAACAATTATTTTTCCATCCGGTTGCAATGCAATTTGCTGCACATCGATCAACGAATCAGTTATAACAGCATGAAAGGAATGATCCAGGCTACCATTTTTATTCAAGCGTACCAAGCCTTGCGCAGCTACTGAGTTGTAAGTTGTAAAATTTCCTGCAACCAATATTTTATCATTTGATTGATTGATAACTTGAAGAATAGGGCTGTTTGCTCCTACTCCTCCGTTAAACGAATTGTCGATTGTTCCGTTTGTGTTTAGGCGGGCAATCTTATTGGCCACTATCGTATTATAAATATTAAAATCTCCTGCAATAATTATTTTATTATCGGTTTGAAGCGCAATGCTATTAATCGGTCCGTTTGGCCCATTTCCGATTTTAAAATTTTTATCTTTCTTCCCATCTGCATTCAATCGTGTTAATTGGTTAGCTCTTGCTCCATTATAGGTTGTAAACTCACCGGCAATAAGTATTTTATTATCGGGTTGAACAACGGATACAGATACGTCTTGATTAGCACCTTGTCTGCTAATGTTATCTGCCGAATTAAAATTTGGATCATTTTGCCCGGTTTGAGCTGTTAATGTGATACTGCTTAGCATTAAAAACGATGCGCCAAAGCACAAGCGTTTAAGCCTTTCCATGGAAGGTTTTTTAGTTTTCATTTTTTTTGGGTTTAGAGATAACGGGGATGAATTAGGTTGCTAAAGTAGAATGAACAATTGATTCAAAACAAAAGGAAAAACACTATTTAAAATAGTGTTTTTCCTTTTGTGGCAGCGGTTTTATGGCATATTAAAATAATGATTAGTTAAGGTGTTTTTTCTACAAGTTCGACGAGCAACAGATGGTTTAAAATAGAAATGGTTTAAATACTATTTTAAAATTTTTGAAAAAAATTATTAAGTCAACGTTCGCGTGAATATTTCTATATTAACAGTTTAATTGATTTTACCTTTAATTAAATAAACAATGCCTTTAAATAATTAGATCGATTTCATATAGCTGTAGTAGATATTTTTAGAACATATTATCGTCTAAAAAATATATGCAATGAACTATCTAAAAAAGTTAATACGCGGTACGCTTCTCGTAAGCCTATTTGCCACAGGGTCACTTTCTGCACAATGCAATGGTTTTGTCAGAATGAATGGAAAAACATTTACATGTGGAGGAAGCAACTTTTTTCCAATTGTGTTAAATTATTCGTTAGAGATATCGCATGATGCCACCAGTCTTTTTTCTTCCAGGTATCATGGCGGCTATGCAACCGGATTTGCCAATCAGCAACCTGTCCCCATTACAACCAGAGCACAGGCCTTAGCCATACTTGATGATGATTTTCAAAAAATAAAAGCTGCCGGCTTTAATACGGTACGCGTTACAGGACCAGCGTATGGAACCGTAAGGTATAATTGGAATAATCCCTTACATACATCCTTTCCTGCACTCAGTGCATATGATTTAACAGGTAATGATGTACAGATTGTTGATCTTAGTTCCAACTTGCAACCTATTTTTGATCAGATTCAAATTGTGCTGGATGCGGCTACACGAGCAAACTTAAAGGTAATTCTCCTGGCCGGAGCTTGTGATGTAATTCCCAATCCGAGCAGCCCTTCTTCTACAAGCACTGGATACATTAATTTCCTGCAACAATTAGCGACAAGATATAAAGACAACCCTACATTGATGGCAGTAGACTTTTATAATGAACCGATGAATGGACAGGGCGATGCACAATACAACCCGGCGCTTTATAAAAAAACGGATGTTTGTAGTTTAACTAAAAGCTGGAATGATGCGATAAAAAACAATTCCGATATATTAACCACTATTGGCTTGAACAGTGCGTTCACAGTTGAAGCCTGGGATCCTAATGTTGTTAATGTCGATTTTGCTTCTTTCCATCCTTATCCCCGCCTAAATGACGGAACTACTGGGAATGCCCGTAATTTATATGTATCCAATGATGTAATGGATCGAATGAAATGTGAACTTTATTGGTACAAACAAAATGTAAGTATTCCATGGATCATTGGAGAAACGGGAATGATGGCGAGAAGAAATGATTCCAGTTATCCTTTGAATGTAACAGGACTTTCTACAGATATGATCAAACAACTTTTAACCAAGGATGAGCAGGCGCTTTATTTAAAGTTAACATTGGAGGCATGCAGAGATTATGGTGGATCCGGATATTCCTGGTGGGTAATGAGTGAAGCAGATGGAAACGGTACAGCTTATGGAATATTTAATGGAGACAATGCATTAAATTTAAAATCCAGCAACCTTACCGGTTACTTAACATCATTCACCTCTACACCAGTCACTACAAATGCTGTTCAACCACCCAATTATTTCAATCAAAATAGTGTTGGAAACACATACACCGTTTCAGGAAGAATTTTAAACACTTCCGGAAACCCAGTTCCCAATGCCTATGTCGACACATGGAATGCTGATTGGAGTGCAAATTTGGGCAACACCTTTACAGATGCAAATGGTTATTATACTTTGTATGCAACCGGTGTTGTAAAAAAATTAAAAGTGACTGCAACGGATTGTTCCGTTATATTGGATCAGTCGTTAAACTCCTCTAACCAAAATCAATTAACGAATAAAAACTATACGTTAACAAAGATTGCTCGTCCAACTACTACTGCTCTTTCTTATGCCAATCAAAGCATAAGTGCTGCGAACGTAAACAGTTATTCAAATGATTATGTTACGTTTAGTAATTACACGATTAATTCAGGAACCTTTAAAACAAAAGCAATAAATGCAATCTATCTGCAGGTGGGAACTTTTATAAAAAATGGGACTTTCTTTTCTGCGAAGATAGGCCCTTATTACCAGGATTGTGGCTCTCTTATCAGCAATGGTACTGCCTTCAGCGAAACTGCACTTAACAACACAGAAGTACCAGTTGAAACAAGCACTTCTATCTTTCCGAATCCGGGAAATGGATATTACTCCATACGAATGACAGAAGAAGGAACGTATTCTATCCAAGTATATAACAGCTACGGAGCTCAAATCAAATCCAGCGGATTTACAGGAACAACCAGTGAATTGGATCTAAGTGAATCAGCGGCTGGCATATATATGCTGATCATCAAGGATGCTGCAAACAAGTCCTATTCATTTAAATTAATTAAACAGTAATTGCATAATAGATAAATAAAAAAACAGGTTTTGAGATTTCAAAACCTGTTTTTTTTGATCGTGTATTTTACAATTTCACTACTTCTCCACTTCCCATAATATCTACTTGCTTATTTTTGGGATCACCTTTATAGGATATATTTCCAGAACCCATAATGTTTCCCAGTAAAGAAGTGCTGACATTGGTTGATACATCACCGGATCCTTTAATGGAGATGTTGGAGCTTTCGCCAGCTAAATCGGCTACCTCTACATTTCCGGAACCAGAAATTGTAATAGTTTGATTTTTTGCGCTACCTGCCTCTGCTTTAAAATCACCAGAACCTAACATCGCAATGGTTAAATTATCTGTTGCTAAGTTTTTCATAGCTACATCTCCGCTTCCTCTGTGGTGAAAGCTGAAGTTATTTACCGTTACGTCTCCATCAAAATGAACATCTCCTGATCCATTGCTGTTGAGTGCAAATTCAGTTGCTTCAATTGCTGATTTACAAACAATATCGCCTGAGCCAGAGTTTTCAATTCCATTAAGGGATACATAAGTTACTGTAACTTTTCCTTTCATTTTAGAAAATCCTCTTGTTACATCCAATGATATATAAAGTGTATTGTTTTTTACTTCTGTATGAATTTTTTTGGAATCAATTTCAGTTACTTCTATAACTGCACTTTCTTTACTTCCTTTTTCAAGGATAATATCAAGGGAGGTATTGTTGTCTATTTTTGTAAAAGTTTCTATTGATCTGTTTTCGGTGGAGGGTTGTGTTTGTGCCTGAATGTTGGAGTTACAGTTGGCAAATAGCACAGAGGCCAGGACTATACTTGCGATTGTTTTCATGTTTAAAAAATTTAGGGTAGTACTTCATATAATTCGGTGAAAATTTTGGATGATCTCTCAAAATCCATCCGCAGGACGAATACCTTCATAAAAAGTTACAAACCCTAAAATCCTTTAATCTGGCCTTAATCCAATCACAGCCATCATCCTTCCGGTTTTTCCTTTTTCCTTTCGGTGAGAAAAAAACAAGTCGTTATTTTTTACGGTACAATATTCAGATACTTCTATTTGGTCGGAAGAAATTCCGAAATCTGTTAATTGTCTTCTATTCGCTTCTTTTAAATCCACAAACCATTTCTTTTTTTCTTCATCAAAACGTTTGTATGCCGGATCGAAGTTGACAGCCACCTCTTCTCCTACCTCAAACACATCAAACGAAATACAAGGGCCTATAAATGCTTTGCAAAAGCGGCCGTTTGTTCCATACACACGTTTCATTTGTTTTAAGGTATTGGTGACAGCTCCCATGGTGGTACCTCTCCATCCTGCATGAACAGCAGCAACCACATCATTGCGTTCATCATGAATTAAAATAGGCGTACAATCTGCAACCGATATAGCT
>DASRRA010000232.1:0-6768 GCA_035696085.1 Bacteroidia bacterium
TGTATGTAAACACCAATAAAATCATCCGGGCGTCCATCAGCAATTGCTTCTGGAATATTTTTAGTTCGGCTTAAATCAAGCTTCATTTTTTGAAGCTTCAATGTAAATCCAGAATTCAATATTGCAGATTCTGTAAAATCAAGGCTCGATTCGTTTACAAATTCAAGTCCTGTTTGTGTAGAATATAAAACACTTCCTACATTAAACTTAAGTTGTGCTTTAACATTTTCATCAGGATTTATCTGACCATTTGGAAGCAGAGGTTGAAATATAGATCTTGGAAATTCTAAAGCCGCGCTGATTGAATCAATAGAAGCTGATACTTGAGGAATAAATAGTTTTATTATATTATTATAATCGAAATCATTAATCCATGTCTTAAAAAGTTGCTTGATTGTATCAAGTATATCAGATAAACTGCCTGCTGTACTTATAAACCCATCGTAAATTACTTTAAGTACATCTCTATGCTCATCAATTTGAAGAGCTAAATTTAGTATTGTATCCGTATTACCACTATTATTAATCGATATAGGAGAATCGGGATATTCTAAATTATAATCATCAACAAATTTTTGTATTGGATCAACGGCATTGTTGTTAAATACCGTTATCGCTTCACTCAACAATTCTCTTGGAGATAAACCAATAAGCTCAGTAAGAACGAAAAAATAACCAATAGGATCTTCTGAAAAATTGCTTGGCTTTAATCCCTTTATATATTTGACAATCTCCAAATTATAAGAAAGAGAAACATCTATCTCAGAAAAGTTGGTATCATTAGGGTTTAATGCAGGATTTAAAACTAAAGCTAAACCACCTGTACCAGGAATCTCAAATCCCAATCTATCATAAGAGACCAAAGTCAACCGATAGAAAGCAGTATCTCCTAAGTAGCTCTTTTCTACAATGTAATTTTTATAATATATTTTATTAAATATCTCCTGCAAAACACCTTGCAATGTACCTAATTGAGGTGGCAAACTGTTTATAGGCAGGATTCGCTTAAGCGATGGATAATGATTATTTGCAGGCATGTGTTCTATAAAATTTAATTAGATTCTACTTCGTTTTTTTGTACTGAAATAAATTACTCGATCTTTACTCCGTTGGAGTAGTTGGACTCTATTTTAACGTACTTCCCATCAACAATATAGCCTTGGGTTATTTTTCCATGTAACTTGTAATTTTTAAAATGTTTATCAGCTATTAAATTACCTGTCTGAAAATCCCACTCTTGATATCTGTTTGGTTCGTTTTTATAATAATCCTCCTCTGATATTTTTAGATATGTATTCTCATAAACAGACTGGATTTGATTCTTTATAATTTTAATAGAATCACCATTGGTTATGATAAGGGTTTCAAGGCCATTTGTTCTGTATAGAGCTGTATGTTTCTTTTTGTTTTGAAAACACTCTTTTTTACTAATAAGCACACCTTGCTCATTCCATTTTTGCCATAAACTATCTGGTTTAGAATTTTGAAAAAAACCATGAAGCGCAACTTGTAATTTATTAGCTTGTTTTTCATTTGGGTAATAAATCATTAATTCCTTTTCATTTTCATTCCTTACAAGATTCACTTGGGGCGTAAAAGCTTCATCAAATTCGAAAGCTGAATTTATTTTATTCAAACTCTCATTTTTTTCAAATGTAATTTTTGATTTATTTTTTAAATCTTTTCCTTTTAGTTTGTATACGCAATTACATGATCCTGTTGTAACATATGCTGCCTTTAAATGTTTTAAATTCATGATTGAAACAGGTAGAAATGCAAGTGGCATGGCCAATATTTCAAGATTTTCCAATTCAATTATCCGTTCTGATAAATAAGGTAAACTATTTTGAATTACAAGCACTTTCAAATTTTTTAATAGCCAAAAACTTTCAGGAAATAATGCGTAGTTTACATCTGAGTGATATTTATCTGGATCGTAATAATTATTTTGGGCTCCTTTAATCACCAAAATTTGTAAACGTCTATATTCACCTATATTTAAAGGTATTGGACCAGATGTAAGAGTAAGTGATTGTAAATTCGGAAACTTAGTTGTCTCAAAAGGAATAGAATCACCTATTGCTGATAAAATAGTCAGCCGGTATACATCTTTGCATATTGAATCAGGAAACATTTGTTTGATCTGCTTTCTTAATTCATTTCTATTATTTCCATCCACCCCTTCAATAATGAATTCTTGCTTTGTTGAAAGCTCCTTTAATGAAGTATTCTGTCCAAAGCTCTTAAATGAAACAAGGATAAGAAAGAATGAAATTATATGTCTATTTTTCTGTACCATACTAAAAAAAGTTATAATAATTTTGATTTTTTTCATTTAAAGAATTATACCATTTGAATTTTTTGTAAGTCTCGTAATCAATTTCTTTAGTGATTTGAGCATTATTTGGTGCTCCCGGTCTAACATCAACCGTTTGATCTTTTGATTTGGTATTAGCTAACATAGCAGAGAGTTTATCATCAATATTAATTGAAGGGTTGAATGTTGCAGCATATAATTTTAAACGACATGCGATTCCTTCAAGTAACCCAAAACTCCGAAGCATAGCCAATGCAGAGTTATAGGATCTAAGCGGATTAGGATCTCCTGGCAAAGTTGTAAGACTATATCCAGCAATTGTATAATCACTATTTAACAAATTCAAATCCAAATGATTTGCTGTATTGGCTCTATAATCATCCATTGTAAATCGCTTATCCAACCTTGACCTTAATGGGCTCACAAAGGAGTTAATTTCAATATCTATACTATTATCCTTTATTGTTATTTCCGCAAAACTATATCGAAGCTTTTTATAAGGTGGAACAGAGCCAGGTGCTTCTTCTGTTGTTTCTTTTTTGGGAGAAGAGCTATTTGGATAATATTGTGGATCAGGTTTAATTGCTGGTTTTCCTGACACTAATGTATCTGTCTCTTCGAATGTTGTTCCAACAAAATTACCTTTTAATTTAATCGTAGGAATAATTCCAGATTGCAATTTATCAATTAAAATCTCTGCGGCCAAAAGGTCACGACTTGATGATAGCAAATTGTCTATTTGAGTTTTTGTAAGTTCAAATTTATCATCAGAAAATACATCTTCTAACGGTATGGCTATTTTTCCTACTGGATATGCAGATGCAACGATGCAAATTACAGATAAGTCTTCACTATGAGGCGAATTTAAATCAAACTTAAAAGAACCAATCTCTTCGGGATTTGCAAATGTCAAATTCTCATTTTCTTTATCATATGTCGCAACCAATTGTTGCGGATCATTTGTTGCTTTTCGATAAAACATGTATTTATTCACATCCTGTGTATAGGGCAATCTGTCTTTGTATAGACTATTCCCTTCAACATCATTATTCGCAAGAGGTGTTAAAATAACATCGCCAGGGTATGTTTTGAAAACAATTTTTTCATCGCTCTTATTCGTATTGGTTATAACCAAGTACGCTGCATTAGTATCCACTCCTACCGCATTAATGTGTATAACAGGATCTACAGTTTTATTTAATGAAAAATTATTTTCTGTACTTACAAGATAACCCCATCTGGTTGTGTTTGTAATTGCTTTGAATTTGTATTTAAATAAAATTGTTGCCAGGTCATTTATACCTAAAAAACCAGTGCCAGTTTCTCCGTTTCCTGCTCCAAGAACGACACTTTCAGGTGCATCTACATTCGAGAATATACGCTTAAATAAACATTTACTTTCTTTATTAATGAATTCTCTGCATACTTCACCTATCTGATCTAGTATATCTGCAGCTAATTCTGTTGCAAGTTCAGTTCTTTTTGCATCGGTAAGAGATGGAATAAAACGGCTTGAATGGAATCGTATGGTTTCTGAGTTCAAAGAATTAATATTACCATATAAGATTAATTTTGCAATCCTTTCTTTAATTGAATCAGGGGTATCAATTTGGCTAGCGGTTAAACTAATTTCCGCTCCTATATCTTTTTTCGCATCCAGTATTCGGTTTAGTTCTAAATTGTACTCGTTATAGTTAGCCGAACCAGGTGCACCAAATTTAGTAGGCTCATAAAAACCATTAACATAAAATACATTCTTCAATTTTTGATAAATTTCCGGCTGGTCATCATCAGCCTTTGAAGCCTCTGTTGATTCGGCCAAACCATTTTTTATAAAAACTCCATTTGCTCTAGATATAATACTTGGATATACAGTTGGTGGGGCAGGAGGAAATGCAATATTCGGATTTTGATTAGTTTGACCATTTAAACCGCTCGAAAAGGGATAATAATTATATCCATTAATTTTTGCTAGTATAACCGATAAGTAGTATGAAGCAAAAACAAGTGTACCCTCTGCCATGTAGCCAACGTCTATATCTTGAGGAGTCGTTGCTGGTAATACCGGAACCAATAGATTCGGTGTATTCAATGTTGGTAATACAGGATTAAAAGGTGTTGTAGTATCTTCAACCGGTTCAGTAGATATCAAATGGCGATATGCCTTTTCATATAATCTTTTATATGTTTGAGGAACTGAATTGGTATTAATAATAAATATCAATTCACGTAATCTTTCCTTTCTATCATCATCGAACACACATGATGAGCTTGATATCTGATTCTCTGATCTTGTAGCTATATTAACTGAAAATTCACTATAGTTAGGCATGATAAACCATATTAATGTTAATTATTTAAAAATGTATCCATAAACCTTTATTTGTGGATCACCGGCTTGGGTTAATTTTGTTTCTAGTGTTTCTATATCTCCACCACTTTCAACAAAGCCTCGTAATTGCAAATCAAATGTTAAATATGGGGTTCCGTTATTATCAAAATCGTTTGTCGAAACATCATCTTTATCGCTTCTCTTTCCTTCTATCCCTAGAAAAATTTTGTATTTGCTGGAAAAACCGGCAGCTGAAACTTTTGTAGTAATATCATCAAACTTAGCATTAGGTATGACAACTGCAATAAAGTCTTTGTCTAAATTTTTCCTGGTTAGAATACTGGCTAGCTTATTATTCTCTTCAAATCGTGTAATTTGTACGGTATCGCCACCTATAAACAATTTGGTCGCTTTAAGAGTGCTATTATCAATGAAATTTTGGTCTAGATACGCCAGAAAATCATATGATGCGTTAACGGCCTTAGGTCCAAGAGAAATTATTGATTTAGGATCTAAACGATTTCTTTCCCGTTTTTCAGTTGCTATTGCGAATAAGGTAGTATTATTATTATCTCTTGCAATACCCAATTTAGCTATGTAGTCAACTCCCAACTCTTCTTGTAAATCAACGTAGAAATCTTCTTGATAAATATTAATTTTAATACTTTCATTTCCCTTAAATGGAATCTTCATTTCCAGCGGTTGAAACATGTGATCAAGGAATTCTCTCGCTTTCAATAAAGTATTTGCAGATTGAGACAAAGGTGCATTTCTGTCAAATCGTTTTAAATACTTAATTCTTATATAAGACGCTACCGATGTATTAGTATCATATTTCGGCGTTTTAATTCCAACATCTTGTGTCAAATAAAGATTAGAACTATCATCGTCAATTTCCAAATCCACAAACTTTGTTTGCCCTTTCAGCAAGCGTTTTGCCCTTTCTTTTAAACTTCCTTTTATTCTATCTCCTGTTGAAACATAAGCTAAAGGCCGTGTATTATCACCTTTAGGCAATAAAACCCTTACAAAATTTTCACTTCCGTTTGGGAAATCGGATAATCTTAAAAGTGGCCATTCATTATTGGTACTATCTTTATAATAGTTTGTCAGAATGTTTGGAGTATTATTATCATTGGTAAAAGATAACTTTACTTCATTGGAATAGTTTCTGAAATAGTTGAATGAGTAATTTAATTCGTTCCTTATATCTATATAAACAAAATTCTTATTAAAAAAATTACCGTTTACTCCGTTCAAAATATCTTTATATATTTCTTTACCAGTTGTTTTTTCAAATTGCGGTATTAATTCTGAAGAAATTGAGCTTGTTGATTTTCTAGAATACAAACTTGAATCAAAAAAATTTCCGTAATATGCAGCTGGATCCAAATAATCTAGTATCCCTTCTTTTCTATTCCAATGATCAAATATTTCAGAAAATGTTGAGCTTGCTGAAAGAGCAAGCGATTCAATATAATTTAAATTTTTTCTTACTAAACTGAATGAAGGATTAAAGCCAATACGGTTCAACATTATTTCGAACCCTATTTTATCTTTATGAAAAGTTCCGATGCTATCCCCTCCTTCAACAGTGAACAGTGTAAAGCCTTCCTGTTTTATATAAAAAGCGTTATCAATTGGATCTGAGTCTCCAAAATTAGGGGATGAAGTCATTTTAAACCCCAACGTTTTATTATCTGGATTAACTGGAATATCTTCATTTATAATATAAGTTAATCTATTGTTATTCGCCTGAACATTATTTCCATCGATCAATGATTCTCTAACTATTCCTCTATAAATATAAAATTTTACTGATGGGCAGTCATTACCTGGTTGATCGTCAGGTTTTAAAACTATATTTACTAAAGAGGAATTTAGTAAATCAGGCTGAACTAAAATTTGACCTTTGCATACAGCATAAGCGTTACAATTACTTGAGGTTTTATGTGAACTTGTAACTCTGTATTTATTTACAAAAGAATTAAAATCTGGACCATTTGTGATAGGGCCAAATGCATCATTTATCGATTGACTTTGCAGCAGATCTATATCTGTAAAAAAATGAAACTTCGACATCCTAAATACGATTTAAATTATACATTTTAAAAATAAA
>DASRRA010000233.1:0-4172 GCA_035696085.1 Bacteroidia bacterium
ATGTTCCAACGGGTAAGCTTGTATTCAGGGATCTATTATTAATATCTACAGGAGTGAACCAGTTACCGTAAGATATTGGTACTTGTGAATTGTAGTTACTTGGATCACTAAATATAAGTAACGTGAAATTGTTTGTTGATGTTGGTGCGCAACTAAAACCGGGTGCACACAACACACCATTTCCGGCTGGTATTGTCGTTTGACTTGTAATAGGGGTACTGCGAATGTCAACTTGTGCGTGGATTGACAATACGGTAGTCAGTACAATTACAAATTGAAATAAAATTTTTTTATATGTTTTCATGAAAATAGTAGAAATGTATTAACCTTTAATGAATTTGAGAAAATAGGCTTTCGTTTTAGTTAGGACTTGTACATAATAAGATCCGGTTTCATATGAATTCACACTAATTACCAAAGGTGTGTAGACATTCGAAAATGTTTGTACTATTTTCCCTTGGGAATTATAGATCGTTATGGTAGAAATTAAATCTGGTATAGCCTGATTTTGCGTGAGCGTAAACTGATCTCTCACCGGGTTGGGGGAAATCGTGAAAACAAGTTCATCCTGATTTGAAGAAGTCTCATTTCCATTTATGGTCTGATTCGGAAGTAAATGATCTTTCTGATCTTCTTTTATATCATTCTTCTTATCACCAAATACGATAGCAATAGATTCTTTGTCATTTAAGAGTTCTTTTTTTAAAGAATCTTTGGTAGGTACGGTGTCAACAACCGCAAGTAATGCAGGATCCAATGCTCCGCCACCCCCGCCGCCGCCCTGTTGAGAACCAGGATTTATTTTTTGTATACGATTTCCTGCTGCATCATATTTATATTCAATATTTTTTAGCACCCCGAGTTGTGCAAATGAACCTAAACTGAACGCAAGAAAAATAAGTAGATAGAAAGTTTTCATTTGAAGATTGATTAGTGTTAATTTGAATTATTTTCCAATACTGCAATTCGTTTGTTCAGCTCGATAATATATAAGGTAAGCTCTTCAATTTTTTGCATTTGTAAACGCATTACTTCTCCTACATCCAAACCATTTTGGCTGATTTCTTCAGCGCTTGGAATCTCAGATAAATGCTTATTGGCAGCAATAAATTTTTCTACTTCTGTTAACGAAGGCAATTTGTAATCTTTGGAGAAAACATAATCTGCCCATGCAGAATAGGTTGCACATTTTAATTTTTCAGTCATAATTCCACCAGCAACAAATAATTTACAATTTGCTTCGTTTGTTTTTGAAAAATCCGCAAGTCCTATTGCCACTTTTCCATTCGCATGATTCACTCTTAGTGCACCATTTGCAAATGCGATATCACCGCTTATATTATTTATATATAGCGGCCTCAACGTATTCCAGCTTCCATTCAGATCGTTCGCGGCAGTCAATAAAAAATAAGTATTTGTTCCGTCATTTCTCAGCATAAAACCATAACTACCTGCTGTAGCTCTGAATTGAGCAATGTTTGGCCCGAGTGAAGTAATCACTTCATTCGTTGTTGTAATCGTTCCGTTAATGATCTGGTTGCCAAAAAATGTATTTCCAGAGCGTGTTGCTATCTCTATCCAAGCAGGGTTACTTGTACCAGCGTCTGCTATTTTCCTAAAAAATAATCGATCATTAGTAGCATAAGAAGAGGCGATTTGCAATTGATGGTTATTAGCAGAATTACTATGTCTCACTACAAATAAATGTTGCCATCCAAAAGCATTGTCTGGAGTTCCACCAATAAAGGTTCCGTTACCCTGGTAACCACCAGAAAATAATTGTGCTCCAAAATCACCAATGGAAGTTGCATATCCATTACCCATTTGCTGAGCAAACAAGGTAGTTGCTGAAAAAAAGAAAGAGAAAATGAAAAGTGTACGAATTGTTTTCACGATTATTAAGTTTAAAATTTTCAGCAAATAAATGCAGAAAGTGAACGCATCAATAAATTGGGTATGGATTTTTAGTTAATGGTTTACCCTAATGAGTTATCGGTAAGTGTTTACTGATTTTTCAGCAAGAAATGTCCGCGACGCCTCCTACTTTCACTGTCAAATTTTTAATTATGACAGAAGAATTATTACACCACCTCTGGAAATTTCGTTTGTTTAATCAATTCGGGCTAAAAACAACAACACATGAAGCCATTGAAATCGTAAAAATGGGCGAACATAATCAACACGCCGGCCCCGATTTTTTTAATTCAAAAATTAAGATTGCTGAAACACTTTGGGCTGGCAATGTAGAGGTGCATATACGTGCCAGCGACTGGAACAAACATGGTCATCAACAAGATAAAGGGTACGATAATATCATCCTGCATGTGGTATACGAAGCGGATGAGCCGGTTTACAGACAATCCGGAGAGGCCATCCCAACCCTGGAGCTTAAGCATCGGATAGAGTCCTTTTATATTCGGAACTATGAACACTTTAAATTAAGCAAGGATTGGATTGCGTGTGAAAAGCAAATGAATGAGGTGCCGGCTATTGTGTTGCATGCTTCTTTAAATCGTTTACTTATTGAACGATTGGAAGAAAAGTTCAATGCTACGATGGAAATTCTACGCTTGAATAAAATGAACTGGGAAGAAACATTCTACCAATTGTTAGCAAAAAATTTTGGATTTAAAACCAATGCAATCCCCTTTCAATTGCTTGCAAAATCAATTCCTTCCACCATACTGGCCAAACATAAAAGCAGTTTATTGCAGGTAGAAGCCTTGCTATTCGGACAAGCAGGTTTTTTGGAGCAGCATTTCAATGATAAATATCCATTACAACTTCAGAACGAATACGCGTTTCTAAAACAAAAATTCAAATTGATTTCAATTGACAATCATCTCTGGAAATTTTTAAGATTAAGACCTGTTAATTTTCCCACCATACGTATTGCACAATTTGCTCAACTCATCTATCAATCCAATCATTTGTTTTCAAAAATAATAGAAGAAGAGGAATTAATGCAACTTAGAAAGCTTATGGATGCTACCGTTTCACCGTATTGGAAAGCACATTATGTGTTTGAAAAAACAGTTTCGGAAAAGAATAAAAACCTTGGGGAAGATTCCAGAGAGAACATCATTATTAACACCATCATTCCTTTTTTATTTGTTTATGGAAAAGCAAAGGGAGATGAATCCTATATAGAACGGGCACTGCGGTTTTTAGACGAGATGGAAGGGGAAAAGAACTCCATCATTAATTCCTGGAAAATGCTGGATATGCCAGTTAAAAGCGCAGCAGAAACGCAGGCTTTGCTGCAATTGAAAAATAACTATTGCGACCATAAAAAATGTTTAGAGTGCTCTATTGGCAATTATTTGCTGAAAAAATCGTAATTTAGTATCTTTGAAAAGTGTAGCAAGTAGTAAGTATTCGAATTTTTAGGATATTTAAAATAATACTAAATCAATTACCGCATTTTATAAATGGATACAATACTAGTTACTGGAGGAGCAGGATATATTGGTTCACATACAATTATCGAATTGTTGGAGAATACCAATTTAAATGTGGTATCCATTGACAATTTTTCCAACGCTACGCCAGAAACATTTGAACGCATAAAAAAGGTTACCGGTAAAGCTGTTAAAAACTACGAGATCGATCTATGTGATCCTGAAAAAACAGAACAGGTTTTCAAAACAGAAAAGAATATCAAAGGGGTTATCCATTTTGCTGCGTTTAAATCCGTACCGGAATCTGTTTCAAATCCTTATAAATACTATAAAAACAATATTTCCTCCTTATTGAATGTGCTGGATTGTTGCAGAAAATATAATATTTCTAATTTTATTTTTTCCTCTTCCTGCTCTGTATGTGGAAATATCGATCAGCTACCCGTAAAGGAAACGACTCCGATCGGAAAAGCGGAATCGCCTTATGCCTATACCAAACAGATTGGTGAACAATTGTTAAAGGATTATACAGTTGCTTACCCTCAGTTACATGCCATTGCTTTGCGGTATTTTAATCCGGTTGGCGCTCATTCATCAGGTTTAATAGGTGAATTACCATTGAATAAACCCAGCAGTTTAATTCCTGTAATTACTCAGACAGGTATCGGTAAATTAAAGGAAATGACGGTTTTTGGAATAGATTACGATACACGCGATGGAAGTTGCATTCGGGATTATGTTCATGTATCTGACATTGCAGTGGCCCATGTA
>DASRRA010000234.1:0-2793 GCA_035696085.1 Bacteroidia bacterium
GTTTCAAAACGATATGGCGTTGTAAATAAAATTATTTCCGTTCCAAATCATCCACCTTCTGACGAGGAGATCGTAAATATTTATGCAAATGCGATCACTTCAAAAACAAAGCTGTTAATGGTGAGTCATATGGTAAATATCACCGGGCAGATTTTACCAGTACAAAAAATTTGCGATATGGCACATAGCAAAGGTGTACAAGTGATGGTAGATGGTGCCCATGCATTTGCACATTTCCGTTATTCAATCCCCGATCTCCATTGTGATTATTACGGAACCAGTTTGCACAAATGGTTAAGTGTGCCGCTTGGAGCAGGTTTTTTGTATGTAAAAAAAGGAAACAGTTCAAAGGTTTGGCCATTGTTTGCTGAAGGTGAGAGAAAGGAAGATGATATTTCACGGTTGAATCATACCGGTACCCATCCTGTTCATACTGATCTTGCGATTGCAAATGCGATCGATTATTATCAGAAGATCGGTGCGGAAAGAAAAGAAGCTCGCCTTCGTTACCTGCAGCATTACTGGAGTGATAAAGTAAGAGAATTGCCCAATGTTATTATCAACACACCAGTTGATCCAGTGAGATCATGCGGTATCGCCAATGTTGGTATAAGAGGGATGAAACCAGCTGATATGGCTAATATGTTATTGGAGAAATATAAAATTTATACAGTCGCTATTGATTATGCCAATGTACAGGGCTGTCGCATCGCTCCAAATATTTATACAACACCAAAAGAACTTGATGCATTAGTAAATGCACTATCGGAGATGAAAATTGTTTAAACAAATATTTATTAATTGTACATTTATCGAAATGCTTTTTATGGTAACCATTAAACAATTGCTTAGCTGCTCAGTACTTTTTTCCATAATAATTTTTGGGTGTAAAAAAAATAATAGTAATGAAAGCGTAGCTAATGAAGAAATTGCGACGGGGAGACCAACATCTCCACCGCCACCCGTTCACGGAGTTTGTGATTATGATATAAGTGAGAGTGCAATAACTGCGGCCGGCTGGACAAAAACATTTGGAGATGATTTTTCAACTAACCTGAATACCTGGAATACCTGGTATGGCGGCGCCTTCAATAATGAATTACAACTTTACCAGGCCGCTAACCTTTCTGTTACAAATGGGAATCTTGTGATCAGTGCAAGAAATGAAACTGTTACAGGGCCAACAACACCATTTGATGCAACTCCAAAAACATTTAATTATACTTCGGGTCGTATTGAATCAACTACAAATTTTTCTGCATCTGGTTCAACACCAGTTGTAAGAATGATGGCAAGAATAAAATTACCCGCCGGTTATGGCATGTGGCCAGCATTCTGGAGCTATGGTGATCCGTGGCCGACACAAGGTGAGATCGATATTTTGGAAGCAAGGGGCCAGGAAGATCTTAAATACCAGACAAATTATTTTTATGGAAAAACCGTTAACCGCAATCTTGTTCGTGGTGCCGAAGGCTTTGTGACCACCGATGTGAGTTTGCAAACTTGTTATCATGTTTATGAAATGATCTGGAGTCAAACTGATCTGAAATATTATTTCGATGGCGTTTTGGTAAAAACTAATTCCGGCAGTTATGTGCCAAGCCTGTTTGGAAAAACAGAACGAATAACATTGAATCTGGCAGTGGGCGGGCTTTTCTTTTCAAACTTCAACCCTTCATTAATTCAGACAGGAACAATGTATGTTGATTGGGTGAAAGTATTTACTTCGGGGAATTAAATTCTTACGGGCAATAATGCAAGTAACTGTATAGTTATATTTGCAAACATGATCTCTTCGCTTGATGATTTTGAAAATCCATTTTTTATTGGTGTAGCCGGAACCGGCATGAGTGCATTGGCTCAATATCTGGAGGGTATTGGAAAAAATGTTTCCGGTAGTGATCGCTATTTTAAAGAAGGTGAACTCAATGAAACGAAAGATAAACTGGAAGCGGAAGGGGTTAAATGTTTTTTGCAGGATGGGTCAGGCATAAATGATAGAACTGATCTCGTAGTTGTAAGTACAGCTATTGAAGATACTGTGTATGAAGTACAGAAGGCAAAACAACTGAATATTCCGATCATTAAGCGAAGTGAACTGCTTGCTCTAATCGCAGAAAGTAAAAAAACAATTGCTGTTGGCGGAACTTCCGGAAAAAGCACAACGACTGCTATGTTGTTTGCAATACTTGAACATGCTGGCATGCAGCCGAGCATTATTAGTGGTGCAGGGCTTACAAGTATAATTAAAGAAGGTAAGATCGGAAATGCCAAAGTAGGAGTGGGAGATTGGTTGGTTATCGAAGCAGATGAAAGTGATGGATCAATAGTTAATTACAAACCGGAAATTGGTTTATTGCTCAATGTTGATAAGGACCACAAAGAGATCGACTCTTTAATGGAAATTTTTACAACGTTTAAAAATAATAGCAAAAAATTTGTAGTCAATCAGTCCCATTCTCTTGCAAGGAAATTATCTCTGGATGTAAACAATGATTTTTCTATTGAGGAAAATTTTCCGGCAAGTCATATTTCTAAAGATTTTAAACAAACAGGATTAAACATTCAGTTCAGTATTGACGAATCACCATTCACCATTCACGCATTGGGCAAGCATAACATGGAAAATGCAACTGCCGCTATCTCGATAGCCCATCAAATTGGTGTTGACCTGGAAACGAGTGCGGTTGCCTTAAAAAATTATGAAGGCATTTATCGCCGAAGCCAGGTTTATGGAAATAAGAATGGCGTTTGGCTAATTGATGATTATGCTCATAACCCTGTAAAGTGTGC
>DASRRA010000235.1:0-2053 GCA_035696085.1 Bacteroidia bacterium
AGTAATAGATTGTTTGGTAATGATATTTCCGTTAACAGTCACCACTTTAATATAGTCCTTCATGCTTTCAATATAAAGTATATCACTTAGCATCACTTTAATCATCTTCCGGTCGGCACGGAAATAAACAGAAGGACTATCTTTTTTATTATCATCTGCCTGAACGGGAATATCTCCGTTCGATTTATGATTTAACTCAAATGCTTTGTTTACAGCTTTCAGAAAACGGTCAAATTTAACCGGCTTCAAAAGATAGTCAACCACATCCAACTCATATCCTTCCAAAGCATATTCGGGATAGGCCGTTGTGAAAATTACTTTAGGGGGATTCTTCAATATTTTGAGAAACTCGTTACCATTAAGCTGCGGCATCCGAATATCCAGGAAAATAAGATCAACCTCTTTTTGTTGCAAGAAACTAAGCGCCTGAACGGCGTTAGAGCATTCTGCCGTTAGTTGTAAATGCGGCATGTTTTCTATGTAGCGACGTATGATTTCCCGAGCCGGTGGTTCATCGTCTATAATCAGGCAACGTATGGTGGTTTGTTCATGCATGGGTATGTGCTGCCATTGTAGGAACATTAACTACTGGCATTCTTTTTCTTTCGAGCTCCACTTTGAGATCAACTACAAACACATGATCATCGTTCGTAATTATCAGCTCGTGTTTACCGGAATATAGCAACTGAAGACGTTTTTCTACATTAGTAATTCCGATGCCCTGTTTCTGCGTAGCCAACTCTTCGCTTTCGGATTTACCATTTACCAGTTTCATGGAAAGTGTCTTCTCCTGTAATTGAATAGAAAGGCTTATCCAGGGTTGCTCCAGCATATTGCTGGCTCCATGCTTAAAACAATTCTCAACAAAAGGTAGTAGTAGCAATGGCGCAATATACATTCGGTCCACATTCTCCGGCAAATCAATATTCACTTCAAGTTTATTATCGTAGCGGATAGTTTCAAGCGTGATATAATCCTTCAACATTTTTAACTCTTTAGCAAGGGGCACCAGTGGCTGATTACATTCGTACAACATGTAGCGCAACATATCCGACAGGCCCATTACAAGTTGTGAAGCAACGGTTGAAGTGTTCTGCGTATAGGAATAAATATTATTCAGCGTATTGAATAAAAAGTGCGGATGTATCTGCGCCTTCAATAATTGCATTTGAGCTGCAACATTTTCGTTTTGGAGCTGCAGATTTTTTTGTTCCTTCATATACCAATACTTCATCAACTTGATGGCTGTGGCCAGGCCCCCGATTGTAATTGCGCCCCTAAGTCCAGCGAGTAGCGATAAAAAAATATTCACTCTCATTGTTCGGGGTGGTCCAACATAATTTTTACCCATTATCCAATCCCGCACCTGCTCTACAAAAGTTACTGATAGAATTGAAGAGAAGGCAGCAGTTAGTAAAAACAAGATAACCACCCACAATGCTGTTAACCAATATTTTTGCTTTAATAAAAATCGTGGAACAACAAAATACATCAGAGAATAGGAAAGGAAAATATGTGCCCATAAATAAATAAAGGATTCGGCCAATGAAGCCGGCAATCTTAAAAAATAGGCTGTGGCGCTATTTATGGCAACAAATGCATACAGAAATCCCTGGAAAAGCCACCAGAAAGTCCAGAAAGCCAAATGCCGTGCAATACGATACTTTGGCTCATCAGAAAATATAAAGGGGTGTTGCATCATTACTAATTAAAGTTACAAATCGTATCAGCTTATCGAAATTTTTCAGGGATATCATCGCCGGAAGCTTGATTTTCGTCGACAAAAATACCCCGACCTGAAAAGGTCGGGGTATAATCAGGTCTCAAACTTATGCTTATTATTTTTGGCCTGACACCAATCCCGCGAGGGACTGACTTTCTTTAACGGGCTGTTTTGCGTTCCATGCCCACACAGCCGTTTCCAATACTTTTTTCAATTTCATTTTGGTAGCGTCTTTTTTCGGGTTAAGTTTTACCCCTTCAATTTTTTCCTGGTATACCAGTATATTGTCATTATTGTAAAAATATACGATCGCGCTTTTAGGTGTGTTTA
>DASRRA010000236.1:0-2182 GCA_035696085.1 Bacteroidia bacterium
AACATGGGATTAAAGAGGAAGCCATTTACGTTTTTAACATTTTACCGGTTTATAACTTTTACCCCTAGGTTTTACGAAAGCCCCCCCGGGTCATTTCCCCCCAACTTTTTACCCCTTTTATTTTTTCCCAGTTTCCTTTAAGGGCACAGTATACAACGAAGGGGTGAAAATAAAATGGCTCGATGGCCGCAACGAGTAGGAGTTTAAAATAATCCTTTAATCTTGGGTATTGGTGAAAGGTGTATTCCTCTGTAAGCAGCGCCAATGCCGACACCAAAATGGCAAAAGAATATCCGAATAACAGCAGAAGGCAAAAGAATTTTAAGCTTATAAAGCCAAATACAAAAAATAAGAAAGTAATAATCAATCCAAAAAATTCAACCAGGGGAGCCAGGTATTCAAAAGCAAACCAAAAGGGAAAAGAGAGCCAGCCCAACACTTTGTACTTAAAATTCAGGAACATGACACGGTGTGTCCACAAAGATTCCATGGTTCCTCTTGTCCAACGGCTTCTTTGTTTGCCCAAGATCTGAAAATTTTCCGGCGCCTCTGTCCAGCACAATGGATCAGGTACAAAAGAAACAGTATATTTTTGTTTCTGTTCAATCATATACCGCCTCATGCGCATTACCAGTTCCATGTCTTCTCCAACGGTTCCGTGATCATAACCACCCGCTTCAATTGCAATTTGTTTATCAAACATACCAAATGCGCCACTGATTAAAAGTAAACCATCCAATTTGGCCCAGGCCATGCGCCCCAACAAAAAGGCACGTAAATATTCAATAACCTGAATACGTGGCAGGAATGCTTCAGGTACATTTACTTCCATCAGTTTTCCATTGGATACTTTACAAGAATTGGCAATGCGAATAACGCCTCCTGTTGCAATCACCCTTCCTCTTACATTTTCCATAAAAGGTTTGACCATTTTTAATAATGCATCTTTTTCAATAATACAGTCCACATCAATGCAAACGATATACGGATTGTGTGATATATTAATTCCAACATTCAACGCATCCGATTTTCCTCCATTGAATTTATCCACTACAATTAAATTTTTGAATGCTGGGTTTTTCGATTTATAAATGTTCTTCACTTCTTTTGTTTTCAATTGAGGATTGTAGCTGAAATTGGTGTCTGCCTCTAATTGATATGCTTTTATCATTATCTCCATGGAATTATCCTTGCTTCCATCATTTACAATGATCACTTCGTAGTTGCTATAATTTAAAGACAACAGCGACTGAATATTTTCTTCTATTGTTTTCCCTTCATTGTAAGCGGGTGCAATTAAGGATAAGGATGGCGCATTTTCTGATGACAATAACACTGAATAATCAATGAAATTATTGGCCCATAAGTATTGTGTTAAGTATTGTATGGAAATACCTGATAAAATGAGGTAAGAAGACATGATGGCCACGGCAAATATGAGGATGGAGATGTTGAAGATCTGTACAAAATCACTTACCAAATCAACAAAACTGAATAAGAAAATAAATAAATACATATATTTAAATTTTTAATTCCTAATTCTAATAATATGGTTTTTCAAAAGTCGGAGTTATTCCTGACATTGGTGATTGTATTGTTTCTTTTTCTGACCTTACTTTTTTTAATTCTTCTTACCATTAGCCGCTTAACAAAAATCAGAAGATTAAAAGAGCGTGCTCATTATGATACGATTGCTGGCAATTTTATGTTCGCAATTATTTTTGAAAATAAGGATTTTACTGATCTGGTAAAACAAAAAGAATATAACGATTATATAAACGATCGATTTTTCAAACGCTGCCTGTTGGATACGGTTATCAAATTGCACAAAAGCTATACCGGTGAATTTGCTTTAAAGATAGAAGCCTTTTATCATGAATCAGGACTTATTCAAGAAACTTATAAAAAGTTAAATAGTCTGAGATGGGCACTTAAATGTGAAGCGATACGAGAGCTTGCCGAGATGAGCGTGACTTCTTCCTATGCGCTCATTACAAAATATGTGAGCAGCCGAAATTTAATACTACGACAGGAGGCCATTATTGGTATCATAAAATTACTCGGACTAAAAGGATTGAACTTTTTAGTTGATTACAAAGAGCTCCTAACCGATTGGCTGCAATTAAACCTGATTGCTGTTATCAAAAAGAATTTCCCCATCGTTGCAGAGCCTTATTATGAA
>DASRRA010000237.1:0-3974 GCA_035696085.1 Bacteroidia bacterium
AAATGATTGTTACGTTTGCATTGGTAACATTTGCATGGATCTTTTTCAGAGCCGCTACATTTCAGGATGCGATGATCATTATCGATAAAATAAAACAGCTTAATTTTACTTTTAGCATGCCTCAAATTACAACTAAATTAGGAAGCTTAAATCTGGTTGTTTCTGTGTTCTTAATTGTTGCGCTATTTTTTTCTTATATACTGCCGCGTGATTTAAATTTGAAGCATAAAGCCCTATTTTTTATCTTCATGACAATTTTAATAATAACTTTGGGGACCAATGGAACAGGCAACTTCATCTATTTCCAATTTTAAACGATTTTTAATTCGCTTTCTTTTCCCATCTGTTCTGGTAATTGGAATCGTTACTGTTGCGATTGATTTTTTTTTTACAAATCGTATCATTCTAAAAACGCAATCTGCAGGCGCCTATAAAATTTATAGAAATATTTATGAAACGCATCTGCAGGAAATACCGGTTTTTGGTTCTTCTCGTGCCTCTGGATCATACATTCCTGATATAATAGATACCACTATTTTTAATTATGGGATCGAGAAAACGCAATTCAACCTATTGCGTATATTTTTAACGCAGGAGTTTAAGCAAAATAAAAAAAAACCTGTGATTATTAATTTTGATTATGAAGAATGGGCAGACTGGATCGGTGACCCGGCCAATTGTATTCCCAATCTGAATAGTACTGCCATTGAATCCTATTTTAAAAAGTACGATGAGTGGTATTATCATGTAGTAGGGTTACGTTATTTTGGATTATATCAACATTATTTAAAAAACTACATTGGTAATAATTCCCAAAAAAACTATTTGAATAAAGGCGGTTTTTTTCTGCTTGAAAAAACGACTCAAGAAGATTTAAATGAAGAAATAAAATTGAGAATGAAAACTCCAGGAGAATATTTTCCAAACCCCGAGAAAGAGCAACAATTAATAGATTTGTTTGCACGAGCCGGGCAACGGCAGTGCTTTGTTGTGGTTGCACCTTACCATCATTCCTACATGAAGCAGTTAAAAGGAAAACCACTTGCCGACCTCTTTTTTAAAAAAATTGAACAACTTCCGAATGTTCACGTATTTGATGAGAGTGATGCCCCCTATGCCGATTCATTATTTAAAAATACAACACACTTGAATTATAAAGGCGCAGTGAGGTTTTCAACAGAGCTGAAAGAAAAGCTGCATGCCGTATGCCCGGATTACTTTAATTAATAAAAATGGTTTTGAATAAATTGAAAGTCATCGTTTGTACAGATGGTATTTTTCCTTATGAAGTAGGAGGGATGCAGCGTCATTCCCGTTTGCTGATAGAGGAGTTGGCGATGCAACAATGTATTGAGTTGATTGTGTTGCACCCTCATGATCACCAAGTTTTTGAACCCGCTTTGCAAATCACGGAAATAAAAATACAACCTATTTCAAAGGAGAAGAATTATTTAATGGAATGCTATAAATATTCCAAAAGGATTTATCAGGTATTGTTGAAGCATCCGGATGCCATTATTTATTCTCAAGGGCTTTCTGTATGGCATGGTATTAAAAAGTTAAAAGCCCCGGTAATTATTAATCCTCATGGGCTGGAACCTTACCAGGGGATCACATTAAAAGATAAAATCAGTGGTGCGCCTTTCCGGGTCATTTTTAATTATTTATTCAGAAGCGCCGATGCCGTTGTATCGTTGGGAGGTAAACTAACGGGCATTATTGAAAGACAGATTGGTGCAAGTAGAAAAAATAAACTGGTTGTACTACCCAATGCCGTTACGGTTGAACCATTCAATAAAAATAAAGAGTGGGTTGGAAAACTAAAACTATTGTTCTTGGCTCGTTTTGCTGCAAATAAAGGAATACATATTTTGTTGGAAGCTATAAAACAATTAAATCAAGAAGGATATGAAGATAAGCTGGAATTTAACTTAGGTGGTAAAGGGCCTTTATTTCAACATTATTCAACAACAGCCAATTATAAAAATGTGCATTACCTTGGCTTTGTGTCAGATGAACAATTGACCGAATTATATAAAACAAATCACCTGTTTGTGTTCCCCACGCTTTTTGAAGGAATGCCCACTGTTGCATTAGAAGCAATGAGCCATTGTATGCCGGTGGTTGTTTCTGACGTTGGAGCAACATCAGTTCTTGTGGACAGTGCCGACAAAGGTTTTCTGATAAAAAAGAATGATGTGTCAGAAGTGAAAGCGGCGATCCTTCGCTTTTATAATTTTTCCGATGATCAAAAAAGAGCAATGTCTCAACATGCATATATGCACGTTGCAACCAATTTTACCTGGAAAAGAGTGGCTCAGCAACATAAGGAACTCTTTGAAAGCATAAGAAAGATTGTTTGAAATTAATGATTTCCTGAGCTAAAAATGATTAATTTTGAGAAAAATTAAAGAATAAGGCCTTTATGAATGAGATTAAATCGTTGTTAATTGACAATCTTTCCGGCTTTTCTCCAAAAGCAATTCCGGGATTTATTTTTAGTTTTATTGTTTGTGCAATTCTTGCGTTCATCCTTGGGAAATTTTATATCCGTTTTGGAAATGCATTATCCAATCGCAAAGCATTTTCACGAAATTTTATCGTACTGGCCATTACAACCATGTTTATCATATCCGTTGTAAAATCTTCATTAGCGCTTTCATTAGGATTGGTAGGAGCCTTGTCTATCGTTCGGTTTCGTGCAGCTATCAAAGAGCCGGAGGAGTTAACCTATTTATTTTTAACCATAGCAATTGGTTTGGGCTGTGGAGCCGGTTTAACCGTGTTAACGGTAATTGCTTTTATTGGCTTTATTCTGGTGATCTGGCTTGTAAACAGATCTCAGAAAAGCGTGGAAAGCCAAAATTTATATTTCACCATTGCCAGCAATCAACCTCAGGCAATTAGTTTGACAACTGTGGTTGATGTACTGAAAAAACATTGTTCCGCTATTAAATTAAAACGTAGTGATGAAACAGAACAAATTGTTGAATTTTCTTTTTTTGTAGAATTTGAAGACTTTCAAAAACTTGAACTAGCAAAATCGGATATCAAAAAAATTCACCCTTCTGCAACCATTGCCTTTATGGATAATACAAGGGATCTATAAACTTGCTTAACACAGTTAGTAATGGACGTGAAATATGGAGAACCACTGCGTTATGAACGTAAATTCCTGATTACAGATTATAAGCACCAGGATATAGAACAATTAATCAAGTTTCATCCTGCTTGCTTTTCGGAAATTTTTCATCTTCGAACGGTCAATAACATTTACTTTGATTCATTTGGAATGAATCATTATTACGATAATATAGAAGGCTCAGCCGATCGTGTTAAAGTAAGAATACGTTGGTATGGAGCATTGAAAGGCAATATTCAGCAACCGGTTTTAGAGTATAAAATTAAAAAGGGATTGCTAGGCAAAAAAAATTCCTACCTCCTTAATCCGTTTACATTGGACGAACGTTTTGATAAGGCTCAAATTGAAAAGGCGCTTCAACGAAATGAGATTCCTTTAGCCATCAAAAATGAAATGCGCTCACTAACTCCAAAATTATTAAATAACTACGAACGCAGATATTACCTTTCGCAGGATAAGAAATTTAGAATCACCATTGATTTTAATTTAACTTACCACGCCATCAATTATGGTAGTAGTACATTTTTAAAAACATCAAAAGATTATCAGAGTACTGTTTTAGAATTGAAATACGACAGCCAATTTGAACCTGAAGCAAAAGCCATTGCTAATGAATTTCCATTTATGCTTACAAAAAATTCAAAATACTTACAGGGACTTGAACGCTTAATCCTCTAAATGCATGAAAGCGATTGTATCATCCAAACAACGTAATTTATTTCCAGCGTGGGTTTTTGTTGTGGTGGTACTTGCTGTTCTAATATCCTTTCTTTTTAGCTTACACTATTCTGGAAAAAATAAATTTGAATTTCCGGAGCTGTCATTTGATTCA
>DASRRA010000238.1:0-1643 GCA_035696085.1 Bacteroidia bacterium
CCGGGATCGATGCAGTTGTTGTATCGCATTTACATAGAGACCATTGGGATATTGTTGCTCAAAAATTAATAGATAAAAATATACTGATATACTGTCAACCAAACGATAAGCATAAAATTGACGAACAAGGATTTAAAAATATCACCCCAATTGTTGACAACATTGTTTGGAAAGGAATATCTATAACCAGGACAAAAGGACAACACGGAGATGGCGAAATTGGGAAGAAAATGGGTGAAGTTTCAGGTTTTATTTTCAATCATAAAAAAGAATCAATATACCTTGCAGGAGATACTATTTGGTGCGAAGATGTAGAAAAAGCGCTATCGGAATTTAAGCCAGCTATTACAATATTAAATGCAGGAGGAGCTAGATTTTTGACAGGAAATCCTATTACAATGACACCAAAAGACATTCTTAAAGTACATAATAAGCTTCCTCAAACTAAGATCATAGCTGTCCATATGGATACAGTCAATCATTGTTTTATTAAACGAACAGACCTGATAAAAGTATTGGCAGAGAACCAATTGGAATCTCAGGTTTTAATACCTAATGACGGGGAAACTATTGAAGGATAATATAAATTCAAAATGGAAACGAAAACATTTAGCGTTGTTACCACCATATCAATGGTATTGATCCTTACGGTAGCAGCACTCAGCATTATTGGTGTTACGATTACTGGTCTTTATCCGGGGATCATTGTGTTATTGTTAGTGGCTCTGATTCCAATTGCCTCTAAGTTTTACGCTAAAAAAATCATCAGCAAGTCCAATGATTTTCAGCGAAAATATTATACAACACTCACAATTATTAATTTGCTATCGATCCTAGTCGTGCTATGGATGACATTTGTGATCTTGGTTGATCATGTTTTTAGTAAATTTTAAAGGAAGCTAAAAGATGAATGTAGCTGTTTTATTATTTGAAGACTTTGAAACTCTTGACGTATTTGGTCCCGTGGAGATCCTGGGAAGACTAAAACAATATTACCAGGTATCGTTCCATTCACTCTTAGGTGGACTAGTGAGTAATTATCATGGAGTATCTATTCAAACTAACAATATTCATGACTTAAAGAGTGGCACAGATATATTTCTAATTCCTGGAGGATATGGAACCAGGATAGAAGTTGAAAATATTTTGCTACTTAACAAAATCAGAGAAATTTGTTTCTTAAGTAAATTTGTTCTTTCAGTCTGCACTGGAAGTGCCTTACTTGCAAAGGCTGGGTTGTTAGATGGTAAAAAAGCTACCTCAAATAAAAAAGCATTCGATTGGGTAATTACCCAGGGAGAAAACGTCAACTGGATCAGAAAAGCTCGTTGGGTAAAAGATGGCAAATTTTACACTTCCTCTGGTGTAAGTGCTGGGATGGATATGACCCTAGGTTTACTTAATGATCTGCATGGAATTGAATTTGCCCGAAAAGTAGCATTTGAAATAGAATATAATTGGATAGAAAATATGGAAGAGGATAATTTTTTTCAATAATAAAAGAAAGACTTCCCAGCAATACATTTTATCACAGTTGTGCTTTCCGTCCGCTGGTTGTCTTGTCCCTCAGCCAGTACAACATAATTGAATGAAGTGGGCAGTCCGGGAGTTTAGTTAAAATAATTGTGTTAGGATTTCAGCAT
>DASRRA010000239.1:0-2901 GCA_035696085.1 Bacteroidia bacterium
GAAATATAACGGTGGTATATCCATGAGTGGAGCTACCTTATTACGATTGAAAGTACTGGGCAACGACGCTTCCTGTAAATGGGTATTGCGCATGTATATTGATAACAATGGTGGAGCAACTCCCGCGAATGAATGGCAAACATCATTACCATACAGTACCTCAGGTGCTAAACCTACATTGGATTTAATTCAGGTTAAAATTTACAATGGTTGCAATACACCAATTAATAGTGGCGTATATCAGAATTTTATGCCCGCAACCGGCGCTTCCATTGATATCATAAACGATGTTGCATTAAATGCAGCTGGAAGTTGTTCTACAAACGTAAACAGTGCAGGTTCTTACCTCACCAATTACAATGAATTTAGTTTTACTGTGGATTATAAAATTGTACCTGGTCTCAATTACGCTGCCGGTATGTACACATTAAATATACGCTTTTGTCTAGTAGAGGAGTAATAGACAATATGATAAAAAAGAGAGGAACATATCTGAAAGGTCATTTAAAAACATTTATTTTGTTTTTAGCATTATTCGTTTGTCCTTCGTTATTTTCTGTAGCGCAAACAACTCCCGTTGACTCCATTGCTAACCCAACGATAACGCCGGCTACGCCAACAACAGAAACACCTTCAACAACCATTACCACATCACCGGACACAGCAAAAGTAATACCGGCTGCAACAACCGCTGATACCGCCAAAACGGCAATACCGGCTGTGACCGCAAATACCGACACAACTACAAAAACACCCGTAGCAACTACACCGGTTGATACAATATCAAAAACGACTCCGTCTCCCGTTCCAACAATTTCTTCAACCGATACAACGAAAACACCGTCAACGCCTGAACCAGCTCCAACAAAACCTAAATCCTTTGCTAAAAAATCCTTTAATGCAGAGTTTATACAAAAAGAGGTTGAATTGAAAAAAAGTGAAATTGTTTCAAATGTGCTGAGGTTAACGAACACCGGTACGAAGCCCGTATCATTTTATGTGGATATCAATCACCCGCTTAAATGGAAAACACTTACCAACACCGATAAACTGCAAGAGCTTAAGCCTGGAGATACTATGTTTATTCCGGTACGTGTAATACCTGGAACTGAATTTAAAGGTAATATGTCTTATTTGATTAATGCTTTTATCACAAACGAGGAAGGAAAACAAATTGCAAGCGATTTATTTTTTGCATCTACCAAAAAGGTTGTAAAATGGGAATTGAATGTAATTCCTGGTGATCGCATCTACTTTTTAAACAACCAAAAGACAGCCAACTTCGGTTTAAATATTTTCAACTCCGGAAATGAAAACCAGGATATCTTGTTAACCATGAGCGAAATTGGAAAAAATATTGTTATTGAAGACACCACAGGAAAAATTATTTCCAGAAAATTCTTTGATCTAAACGTTCGCCAGGAAAGGGATACGACCTTGATGTTCAAAATGAGCTATTTTGATGGAAAAAGAAATTTTAAAATGGTAGACAATGAAACATACATCCCAAAATCGGATTTGGAAGAACGGAAATATTCTCTGTTTACAAAAACAACTGAGTCAAAACAAGCTTCCAAAAATGTATTTACAACAGGCAGAAAAATAGACTTTATAAGATTAAGTAATCAGAAGAAGGTAAACCCATATGGAACAACGGTTGTACCATTAATTGTAGATGCTAACGTTTATAACGTTTTAGGAAACCAGCCAATCATGAATCTGATTCTGAAAGGAAATACACTTTTGGAAAATGGAGCTAACCTGATTTATTTTACGCAGTTAAATTATTCAGGATATACACGTAACAATGATTTTTTTAGAAATAATTCTTGGTTTGTTGGATATTATGAAAGGAGAGGAGATATCCAGATTGGAAATGTTGCTTCTACCGGTGCGGTAGGACTGTCATCTTCCGGAAAAGGAATAAGCGGACATTACAATATTAATAAAAAACAAACCATTGGTGCGTTCGTAACAAAATCTCCTACACTATTCGGTGCAACCGACCGTCTTGCATTTGGACTTTCACACAGATATATTTTTGATAACCGGAAAATATTATTGACGGCAATAGGTAGAATGATCAATGAAAGAGCAAAAACAACACTCGATTATGTGAGTGGACGATTTGGATTTAATCTTACAAATAACCACCAATTTGGAGTTGGAGGAACACTTACACGCGGAGAAAACAATGGTGTTACAAGTACAGCCCCAAAACAAACATCAGGCTTTTTGATAAATGCTAATTACTCGGCATTATTCTTTAAAGGAAAATTGTCAACTAACTTGAGAGCTTCTTATAATTCCAAGCATTATGCAGGAGGAAATACAGACAGATTAATTTTTACGCATCGTTCTGTAACCCGCGTCACAAAAAAATGGACGACGATCCTTCAAAATAACTTCAACCGCTTTCAATCCCCATTTTATATAAATGGAACGACAAGCATGGTTAACAACACCATTATCAATAATCAACTTTTCTTTTCCAATAGTGAATCAGAACAAAAATTTATGCCAAATGTGTTTTACAATATTTCAAATGTATATCGTGCAAGACTTCACTACAGAGGTGCGGGAATGGATTACAATTATTTTAGTATGGAGAAGAATTTCAGATTTAGTACATCTATAAAAGGAGGATACAATAATCGTTTGGATCTTCCAAAAATGAAAGAATATTTCACACTGCAATTGTTTACAATGTGCCAATACCAAAATCTTGCATTTAACGTGCGGTATAATTATGGTCCACAAGGTATACGGATTGCTGATAGCGTATTAGGACCAAGATACCCTCAATTAATTTACTCCTCTTTGCAATATCAATACCTATTCAAAGATGTACGTTTCATGATGCAAACCAGTGCGAATTACTCTTACTCAAACGTATCTTAC
>DASRRA010000240.1:0-1975 GCA_035696085.1 Bacteroidia bacterium
CGTAATAACGTCTTGGACTTTCATTTTTAAATGTCCATTCAGCAACGATTATAATTCCAAAGAGTAAGAATCCATCCAATAAGAAAGTCAGCATGTTTTTTTTTGATAAAGTATCAAATCGCGCTTTACGGGAATTAATTAGGATGAGGGCAATGACCACTATAGCAAGATAAACATACACTCCTGTTACTGGTTCAGATTCACTGTCTCTAAAAAGAGCTATTCGCCAAATTGGCCCGGCAAAATTGATAAGATTTTCGCCGATCTCTTCCCAACTCGCATACATGCTGTAATCCTGTCGGCCATATTCGGGTGCTGTACTCTTGGCATAATGAATAAAAAAGTAACAGATGACAAGACCCGCTATCGTATAATAGAGTTCTGGTTTTCTGAATGCGCTTGAAAATGTATTCGCTTTAAAATAGAAAAACAGACGTACTGCTCCAATAATAAAAATGCTGACCAAGGTCATATCGGAAACCCAAATGGTAGCTATGGCCAATATCATCAATAAGAAGAGAAGTGCATGATGGCGAAGCTTGTTGTTTTGTATATGCTCTTTTTCATTTATAGAAAGGAGGTAACAAATCATACCCAACATGCTATATTGTATCCCGAAAGAATATTGCGTGATGTCGAGCATGCGTGTAGGAGGGAAGAACCAGATCAATGCAAAAATGATTTTGTAGTATCGGGACTTAAAAAAAGAGGCAAACGATAAGAAGCCCAGCAATAAAATACCATAATGCACCACCGATTCGGAAACAATCAACGGAAGATGAAGAAGGTGATAAAGGGGTTGTGCAAGCAAAGGAATAATACTTCCCAACCGATCTTGTCCCCAAAAGTAAAGGTGGTCTGGAAGTTTGAAATAATGAATCATCAGAACGGTCACTGCATCATCCGTATTCAGCAGCGGATAATACATACTGGAAAAGAAGCGGAACGATAATAAAAAAATGACACTGATAATTATATAGTAAACCTTTTTGGACATTCAATTCAAAATTATTAAATGGAATTGCAAATATGCTAATAATTTTGGAGGAGTGAAATAGGGTGGTTTAGTGATAAGGGCTTATTTTTGCGAAGTTTTAGTTAGAGGAGTGGGAGCGGAGATTAACGGTGAAAGAACTAAGATTAGGGTCGTATTGTTGAATTATAATTTTCATTAAATAAAATTAGGATATTGCGGAGATTTAAGATACAGATCTGTTTAACTATGTAATCTTTTAATGGCGAAGGCTCTTCCTGAGCCTGATTTTAAATATGATTCAATTCCAGTGCTTTGTATTTATCTCTAAATACAGAGTAATGAACAATTGAAATAGGTAGCCGTGTGGAAGTATATTTTACCATCCCTGTTTGATGTCTTGTCAGGCGATCATTTAAATCAGTTGTCCAACCAACATAATAGGTGTCATCAGTACATTTAAGAATATAAACGGTATACATAATTTACTTTTTCACAAAGTAAAATGTCGTGACGGCCATTTTAAAAAATTTAAGAACAATAACTAAAATAACTGATAAAGCTTAAACAATGTGACGATGCGGACTGCGTCCGCCGAAGCCTTGGGAATTAAAAAGCACACAACTGACTGGTAAGTTGCGAGAAATAAAAACCCGCCTTCGCTAAAGCTTCGGCGGGCGCAGGCGGAGAGAGAGGGATTCGAACCCTCGGTACCGATTGCTCAGTACGACAGTTTAGCAAACTGTTCCTTTCGGCCTCTCAGGCATCTCTCCGGGTAATGTTTTCGGACTGCAAATGTAAAAAAAGATTTGGGATTCCAAACAAAAAATCGTCATTTCCCATCACCTTCGCTTTTTTTTGCATCGTTCGGGTTGCTAATTGTTGGGAATATCAGTGTAAATAAGGGATATAGGCATTTATTTCCAATTCTTAACAAATATTAAAATTTAAGCAAATCTGCTTTTGGAATAGTATATTTGCTTGGCTTATTTAATAGAAATT
>DASRRA010000241.1:0-2721 GCA_035696085.1 Bacteroidia bacterium
ATAGAAATAAAGGAGATATTAAATTAAATAAAATTTCTTTTTTATCTCAAACAGATACAGCCACACAGCTTAAATTAAATGACAATGAATTGTATTCCTTTAAGCACAAAGAAAAATTAAGTAGCTCAATCCCATACTCTAATCCATACTGGTTAAATGAAGCACATATACCCGGCATGTATACTGTTAACCAACAACAGCTTATCGGGCAGGCTGAGAATGAATCAGCAACTGTTGTAGTATTTGATATAGATGTAGAAGGGTTAAATTTAAAAATTCCAAGAAAGTTAATTTATAAATCAACTGACCCTGTAAAAGGTGAAGTGTATCGTCCGTTTGAAGTGCTGCCTCCCGCAACAGTTAATATTAATGAAAAGGTAATCGTATTTAACAGCAATGCCCAAAAATCATTGCAACTGACAGTAAAAGCAAATGCCGCCGATATCAGTGGAAAGCTCGCGTTAAGCGTACCAACAGGTTGGGATGTTTCTGTTAAAAACCCTGATTTTAAACTGGTCAACAAAGGAGATGAACAAGTTATTGATGTGGTTATTACACCCCGTAACACGCAATTGGGTGGTGAATTAAAGGCCTCCCTTTCCATTGCTAACAATACGTACACTAAATCTATTCAGCGAATTGAATACGATCATATTCCTTATCAATTTATTTTAGCTGATGCAAAAGCCAAATTGGTGTTTCTTGACTTAAAGAAAACCGGAACGAATATCGGTTACATACCTGGCGCCGGAGATGATGTTCCTGCCTGCTTAAAACAAATTGGCTATACGGTAACCATGCTGACAGACGAGTTGTTATCAAAAGAGGATCTTTCCAAATACACAGCGATTGTAACAGGTGTACGTGCGTACAATACGAATGAACGTTTGCCTATTTATTATTCAAAGCTCATGGAATATGTAGGCAATGGCGGTAATTTAATTGTTCAATACAATACCAATGGACGCGGAGAGCAAGTAACAAACAAAATCGGACCATATCCATTCACCATTTCACGTGATCGCGTGACGGACGAACATGCAGAAATTAAAATTACCAATCCAAACCATTCGGCACTCACATTCCCGAATGTGATCACCGACAAAGATTTTGAAGGTTGGATACAGGAACGTGGAATTTATTTTGCATCGGACCTGGACAAAAATTACGAAACTGTTTTCTCCATGCATGATGCCAATGAGAAAGCAAGTGATGGAAGTTTGATACTTGCGAAATACGGTAAAGGAAATTTTGTATATTCAGGACTTGTATTTTTTCGTGAGCTACCTGCTGGTATTGCTGGTGCTTACCGTTTATTTGCGAATTTATTAAGCCTGCCTCCAAATGAGACAGAAAAAATAAAATGACAGACAAAAAATCATCCGCCTCTAAAAACTGGAATAGTTTGTATGCTTTAATAATTGGCGTTTTACTAGTGCTTATTGTTTTGTTTTACCTGTTTACCAAACATTTTGAATGAGTTCAATTGACTGGATTATATTGATTGTTACTTTATTTTCAATCGTTCTGTATGGCGTTTGGAAAAGCAGGGGAACAAAAAATATTCATGGTTTTCTATTAGCTGATAAAAAACTTCCCTGGTATCATATCGGTCTATCGGTGATGGCAACGCAAGCAAGCGCCATTACGTTTTTATCGGCCCCTGGTCAGGCTTACAGTGATGGTTTGCGGTTTGTGCAATTTTATTTTGGTTTGCCGCTGGCAATGGTTGTGTTGTGTATCACATTTATACCCATCTTCCATCGGTTAAATGTGTATACAGCCTACGAATACCTGGAAAAGCGATTTGATACAAAAACACGTATACTCACTGCTTTTCTTTTCTTACTTCAACGAGGCGTTTCAACGGGGATCACTATCTATGCACCGGCCATTGTTCTTTCCACTATTCTTCACGTTGATATTATTTACACCATTCTCTTCAATGGTTTTATTGTTATTGGATATACGGTTTACGGAGGAACGAAAGCTGTTTCTTATACACAGCTCTTTCAGATGAGTATTATTTTTGCCGGTTTATTTTTAGCGGCTTATATGGTTATTCACCTCCTTCCCGAAAATGTGGGTTTTATCGATGCCCTGCACATTGCCGGCAAAATGAATAAATTAAATGCTATTGACTTTCGCTTTGATTTGAACAATCGCTTTAATGTTTGGTCGGGTATAATTGGCGGTTTCTTTTTGCAGCTCTCTTATTTCGGAACGGATCAAAGCCAGGTAGGTCGTTATTTGACGGGAAGTTCCATTGCACAAAGCCGGCTTGGGCTTATCATGAATGGTTTGATAAAAATACCCATGCAGTTTTTTATTTTATTGATCGGAACATTGGTGTTTACCTTTTATCAATTTAACCAACCTCCCGTTTTCTTCAACCCGGTAGAAGTAAATAAAATTGAAAACAGTGCTTACAAGGAGCAATTTGAGCAATTAAAAAATGATTACGAAGTATCTCAAAAAGAGAAATTGGTTCGTGTGAATGAACTTGTTACAGCCATTCATTCCGACGATGAACGGGCAATTGACGATTTACGGGGCTTTCTACAAGATGCAGATAAAAAAAGTAATGGGATCAGAAACCAGGTTGTTGACTTAATAAAAAAGAATGATAAATCCGCAGACCCTGATGATACCAATTACGTGTTCCTGATTTTTGTTACCAAACATTTGCCGGTTGGCGTTGTGGGATTATTGATCGCAATT
>DASRRA010000242.1:0-6160 GCA_035696085.1 Bacteroidia bacterium
ACATTAGGTTTTCTATCCAAGTATTCAATTTTTTTCAAATTATTTAAAAAGGTTTCAAATTCTTTTACCAATAGTACAATAAATTCATTTAAAACAAAAAAGGGCATACACTTTCGCATATGCCCTTCTTCAATAAATCAATTCTAATTATTCAGGTACTACTTCAAAATTTACAGTAGCAATTACATCTTTGTGTAAACGAACTTGAGCAGTATATGCGCCAAGCGTTTTTACTCCGTCTTCGCTCATAGTGATGTTTTTTCTATCTACATCATAACCTAATTTTTTGATAGCGTCTGCTAATTGAACAGAAGTAACGGAACCGAAAATTTTTCCAGTTTCTCCGGCTTTTGCACCAACTTTCACAACCATATCTTTTAAGTTGCCAGCTGTTTTTTCAGCAGCCGTTTTTAATTTTTCTTCTTTAAAAGCACGTTGTTTCACAGTCTCGGTTAACTGTTTTTTTGTAGAAACAGTAGCAACAGCTGCTAATCCTTTTGGGATAAGAAAATTTCTTCCGTAACCCGGCTTTACATTTACCACGTCATCCTTGTATCCAAGGTTTTTAACGTCTTGTTTTAGTATTACTTCCATTTCGTAGACTATTTTAACATGTCAGCAACATATGGTAATAAAGCTAAGTGACGAGCACGTTTAACAGCTTTAGAAACTTTACGTTGATATTTAACTGATGTACCGGTTAAGCGACGAGGTAAAATTTTACCTTGTTCGTTTACAAACTTTAATAAAAAGCTTGGGTCTTTGTAATCGATGTATTTAATACCACTTTTTTTGAAGCGGCAGTATTTCTTTTTCTTCACGTCCACTGTGGGAGGTGTAAGATATCTTATTTCTGAATTATCAGCCATTTTCTGTGTTGTTTTAAGTTAACTAATTAAGCTGTTGGAGCAGCTTTCACTTTATTTCTGCGTTTTACGCTGTATGCAATTGCATGTTTATCAAGTGCAACAGTTAAAAAGCGTAGTAAGCGCTCATCACGTTTGTAAGCAACTTCCAATTCAGCAACAAAAGCTGCAGGTCCTTGGAACTCGATCAAGTGATAAAAACCAGTTGTTTTCTTTTGGATAGGGTATTGTAATTTACGAAGGCCCCAGGCATCTTCGGTTACAATCTTACATCCATTGTCTGCAAGCAACTTTTTGTACTTGCTTACCGTCTCCTTTGCCTGTTCTTCAGACAAAACGGGAGTCATAATGAAGACGGTTTCATAATGTTTTAGCATTGTTTTGGATTTAATTGTTAATAAAATTGTTTATTCCTTTTATTCAAAAGGGACGCAAAGATAGGAAATTTTGTGAATTGGACAAATAAAGATGTGAGAAATGGGATTTGAGAACTATAAGATTTAGATGGGTCGGATCGTAATTTATAGGAGCGAACCGTTCCTGCAAGAAATAACCGATATTCCGGCTTTTTGTTACAAGCCTTCCAAAAAGCTTCAACTTTACCGGGCCGCGCCCGCCTAAGCTTCAGCATAGGCTGGCTAGGAATAAAGGCAAGTCCTTCGAATAAGCACAAGCGAGACGCCGAAAAACAAAAAGTTTTTAACCAAAATACGACTTGTTAACATTCCGATGGATTTTTTGGTTTAATGCTTATTTTTGTGAAAAGCTATGGAAAATTTCATTGTATCCGCCCGAAAGTACCGCCCTGCAACGTTTAACACAGTCGTCGGACAGTCGCACATTACGAATACACTTAAAAATGCCATTAAAACAGGGCATTTGGCTCAGGCTTTCCTGTTCTGCGGACCACGTGGAGTTGGAAAAACAACCTGTGCGCGGATCTTAGCTAAAACCATCAATTGTACAAACCGTACCGCTGATACAGAAGCCTGCGATCAATGCGAATCCTGTATTTCTTTTAATAGTGGTGCTTCTTTAAATGTATCTGAGCTGGATGCCGCTTCCAATAACTCGGTGGATGATATTCGTAACCTCGTTGACCAGGTACGCTATGCTCCTCAGCTGGGAACACACAAAGTATATATCATCGACGAGGTTCACATGCTTTCTACCAGTGCCTTCAACGCCTTTCTAAAAACGCTGGAAGAGCCACCAAGACACGCAATTTTTATATTAGCTACCACAGAAAAGCATAAAATTATCCCAACTATTCTTTCGCGTTGCCAGATATTTGATTTTAATCGCATACAGATTGAGGATATAGCCAATCACTTGGCCTATATCGCCAATAATGAGCACATCACTGCTGAAACAGATGCCCTTCACATCATTGCTCAAAAAGCAGATGGGGCTTTACGCGATGCCTGCTCTATTTTCGACCAGATTGTCAGTTTTGCCGGCAATACCATTACCTATAAAGCCGTAATTGATAACCTGAATATCCTGGATTATGATTATTACTTTAAAGTAACTGATGCATTATTGGCCCAGAATATATCCGCGTCTTTACTCTTATTCAATGAAATCCTGAACAATGGTTTCGACGGGCATAATTTTGTTGCCGGTATGGGCGACCACTTCCGCAACCTGCTTGTGAGTAAGGATACAGAAACTTTACAATTATTAGAAGTAGGAAAAAACATCAAGGAAAAATACAAGCAACAATCCAACAGCTGCTCCTTGTCCTTTTTAATAAAGGGGTTGACCCTCCTCAATAAAGCCGATGTGCAATACAAGGCAAGTAAAAACCAGCGTTTACAGGTAGAGCTGGCTCTGATGCAGCTTTGCTCCATCGGTGCTTCCGCTACAGTGGAGGCTGAAAAAAAAAATCATACACCTGAACCAATAGCAGCACCGCAGGGTAGCGCAGCGCCTGTCAAACCTGCGTCAAGTAATCCTGTACCATCAGCTCCGCCTGCAAATACTACTGCCCCTGCCACTCCTGTTGCTGCTCCGGTAAAAGCACCTGATCCGGTTGCAAGTACTGAGCAACAGCCAACAGTAACCAAAAAACCAATTATTAAGTCCTCCACGCCTTCTATTAATCAGCATTTAACGGCTGAAAAAAAAACGGAAACAACAGCTGAACAAGGGACAGAAATTTCTTCACAAGCCCCAGGCACCCAACCCTACAAGGATTTTACACTGGATGCCCTGCATGCAGCCTGGGAGAAATATGCGAATGAATTAAAAGGGAAAGGAAAATCCAACCTGGGAATCGCTTTATTAAGTAAACGTCCCTCTATAACCGAAAAAACGACTATTGAATTTGTAATCAACAACAAAGCCCTGGAAGAAGCGATTAATGAAGATAAGATGAATTTCCTGGGATTTTTAAGAAAAGAGCTTCAAAATTACAACTTGCAGCTTAATCTTCAATTAAGTGTTACGGAAGATAAAACCAACCTTTATACCGCCACCGACCGCTACAATCGCCTCGTAGAGAAGAATCCAATGATTAAGAAGTTTCGGCAGACCTTTGATTTGGATATCGAATTCTAAAAAAGGGGGGTTGACAAGCTTAACTTTTTTTATTATATTTGCTTGTTTTTGAACAAAAGACAAGGTTCTCTGTTAAATTATTGTGTACGGAAGTTCGTATGTGAAGGTTACATTATTTGTATAAATAATTGGATATGCGAAGTTGGACAGATGCGATACAAATATCAAATTTAAAAAGTTATCAAATGAAAAAAATTACCCTGCAAAGATTTAGAACGCTCTCTTTATTTCTTTTTGCGTCAGTTTTTATTAATTCATCCGGTTTTGCACAATGTGGAACACTGAGTGGCCCTAACCTGATACCAAACCCAAGCTTCGAGGATGTGAATCCCGCTGTCTGTGGAACAGGCGCAGGAAGCGACAACCTCTACCTAAATAGAACGCCGGTTAAAGATTGGTATGGACTATCCAGAACAAATTGTGGTAATTGTACCGACGCAGCTCCTCAATATTCAAACGATGCTTGTAACAGTGCCCAACAAGCAGTTAAATGTAATGCGAGTTCAGGAGAAGGTTCTGTTGGAGGCTTCACCTGGGGTGTTACAAGAGAGTCTTTTCAGGCAAAACTAACCCAGCCTTTAATTGCAGGACATCAATATTGCTTCTCATTGAATGTGCGAGGTGCTGTTTATATGGCAGAGACAAGTGATGGATTAGGTGTGTGGTTTCATGATAAAGGTTACATCGACGTAACTAATATGAATAACAATGAACAATACATTGGACCAGGTAGTGTAATCAATGCGACTCCTCAAATTCAAAACGCAAAAGGCAATATGCTTGGAGGAACGACCTGTAAAACCGTGACGGGAACCTTCTGTGCAAAAGGAGGCGAACAGTATATCGTTATCGGAAATTTCAGAACAGACGCAAATACAACAGCTACCGGACAAAATAGTTTGGTTAAAGGGTATTTGATGATTGACCAACTATCCTTACGAGATAATAATGTTTTAACTATTCCCGGCGGACTTACTACATCAGCAGATTCTATTTGTCCGGGTTCTTGTGCTACCTTAACAGCAAACCCTACTGGTGGAAATGGAACATATACCTACTTGTGGTCTCCTGGCGGAGAAACAACAAAAAGCATCAGTGCTTGTCCTACGGTTGATGGAACAAAATACAAATGTACGGTAGGTAGCTCTTTAGGTTGCGCAGCTGCTTCTACTTATACGGATTCAATTGTAGTGCATTTCAAAAAATACATTCCAATTCCAACGATTACTTCATCAACTAATTCTTCTACGATATGTTCCGGAGATACGATCACATTAACCTGTACACCTGCGGCTCCTAATTATTTATGGAGTACGGGTGCTACCACACAATCCATCAAAGTAAGTACTGCCGGACCATATACGGTTACTGTAAAACATCCGTATTCCGCTTGTAATTCGACTTCTGCGGCAACGAATGTAGTTGTAAATACATTGCCGGTACTAAATTTAAGTAGTTTAAAAACAGATTCCACGGCCTGTGATAAACCAACGGGTTCGATCACAGGTGTTACGGCAACTGGAAAACCAACACTTACTTATTCCTGGAACAGCAATCCGGTACAAACAACCCCGGACTTGATCAATGTTCCTGCAGGTATTTATACGCTTACCGTTACCGATGGAAATGGTTGTAAAAAAACAAACACTACACAGATATTTAATAAACCAAACCCTCCGGCACCAACTATTGATTTAACTTCAACAACCACTACAGTTTGTACCGAGAATGATATAAAATTAACCATCAAAAATCCCGATCCATCTTACACTTACACCTGGACATTGCTTCCAAGCACCGTTAAAGGAACCGGAAGTACATTAACCCTGAAAGATGCAAAGAAAACAGATGAAGGAACCTACTCTGTTACGGCAACAAAATTTGGATGCGTTGGTGCAGGTACAACATTTAACATCACTGTCAACCAAACACCCGATACGGTTGTTGTAAAAGCTGTTTCAGGAACCGTGTGTGAAGGCACAAAAGCAATTCTTTTTGTAAATCCTCCTGCTGATCCAAATTTAACGTATAAGTGGATTTCTCCGGATAGCCCGAATACAGCAGATGTTATCAATGATTCATTAATCATTGATAAAGTAAAATTAAAAGATGCAGGAACGTATAAATTGGTTGCGACCAGCAAATTGTCGTGCCCAAGTCATGATGCACACGTTACGCTTGCTATTGACTCTGCTGGGAAAAGCAGCAAAATCAATTTGAGCAATGCATTTGTTTGTGAGGGTGATACCGTTACAATTAAGCCGGCTACACCAACTCCGGGTATTACCTATAAAGTGTATGTAAAATCAAGTACTGGTACAGACAGCCTTGTAGGGATTGCTCCGGTGAATGTGATACCACACAAAACAACAAAATATTACATGGATGCAGTCACCATTAAAGGTTGCAGCCAGGTAGGTGAAAAAGATACCGCTACGGTTGGCGTATATACAGCCCCTGAGCTTCCGGTTGTAACAGCAAGTGATTCGATCATCTGCGACAATGATACAACGACCATCTTTGTCTTGAATCCAGTGGGAGGTGTGAAGTATAAAATTTATGACGCACCGGTTGGAGGAAATGGATATGACTTACCTTATACAGTTGTATTACATAAAACAACCAAATATTACCTGGAAGCTACTTCTTCAAAAAGCTGTATTCAAATTACCGGAAGACGTGCTATAACTATAAAAGTAAATCCATTGCCAGACCGTCCGAAAATTACGGTT